>QQVI01000177.1 GCA_003388545.1 Actinomycetota bacterium | reverse complement strand
GACCTGGCCACAGCGTTGGAGGCCGAGCGGGAAGCGCAGGATCGACTCGGCAAGAGCGCAGAGCATGCCGAGGGGGTGGATGCGTTCCTGTCGAAGCGGAAACCCGACTACAGGAATCCGGGTGCTGGCTGATCAGTCCTTGACGAGGTAAACGTCGAGGTCGAGCTTCCCCTCAGCACCGGTGCCCAGCGCCACGCCAATCTCGTTGTTGAGCCAGCCGAGGTCCTCGTTACCCGTCTCGAAAACGATGAGCTCCCGTGGGCTGGCCGACCGATCGGGGTTGGCGATCGAGACGCCAATGGCGCGGTAGGACACCGACTCTCGCTTCTCGCCAATCACACCATGAATGTCGAGCACCATGTTTCCGTCACTCCTGACGGTCACATAGTCGATTCCTTTGACTGGCCGCTCCCCTTCCCAATGTTCGGATGTCGCCACGCCTTCGAACGGGAAGTCGATGCGCATTCCCGCCGGGGTATCGCCGATGACCTTCATACCGAGGTCGGCTTTGATGGTGCAGAACAACTGCAGCTCTGGCATGAGTCTCCTTGATGGCTACCGGGAGAATGCACCGTAGCCGATAGGAATAGACCCGGTCAGCTGTACTTCTTCAAGAAGTTCTCGAGCCAGGGAAAGACGCGCTCGAGGTAAGCCATGGCCTCCTCGAGCGGCAGCGTGCGCGCCGCATAGTTCATCAGCATTATCTGCCGGGCCGCATGGAGGCCATCGAGTTGCTCATCGTCCTCGACGGGCCACCTGGCGTGTTCCTCGTAGCCTTCACGAAATGCGCTTCTGATTTCCCAGACCCTGTCTGCCGATCTCGACGAATAGAGGCAGACCGAGACATCCTGGGCCGGAGTGGCGATCATCACATCTTCGAAATCGAAGGCGTAGAGCCGTGCACCGACGAGGTGGACATTCCACTCATGGAGATCGCCGTGGACTATTTGGGGCTCGCCCGACGACCACGTGTCCTTGATGACCTTCTCCACGATCGGCAGGCAACGCTCTACGAGACTCTTTCCCTGGTACTGA
>QQVI01000075.1 GCA_003388545.1 Actinomycetota bacterium | reverse complement strand
GCGACGAAGTGGCGGTCGGATCCTGAGAAGTGCCCATGCAGTTCGGTGCGGGCAACGGCATCACTGCGGAAGAGGCCGAAGACGATGACCTCCGGATGGGCCCTTGCAGCTGCGCGGAATCTCACATGTGGGTGCGGTGAGAACACGTCCTTCGGGATGGGAAAGGTCTGCAGTTTCTCACCGTTGACGCTGACCCTGAATGTCGTGGGTATGGCGACAACCGCGTCCTGGTTCGACTCGAGCGCATCGACAGCGCTCGCGAAGAAGTCGGGCGAGGAGAGGTCGTCGTGGGCATTCCAGGCAAAGTACTTGCCCAGAGACTCCCGGAACACCTTGTTGTAGTTCTCGGCCGCACCGATGTTGGTCTCATTGACGATCAGGCGGATTCGGGCATCCTCATTGGCGTGGCTCTTCACAATCGAAACGGTCATGTCCGTCGAAGCGTTGTCGCACACCAGAATCTCCATGTTGGCGTAATCCTGCTTGCGCAACGACTGAAGGGTCTCCTCGAGGAAATTCTCCCCCTGGAAGACCGGAATCCCGGCTGAAGCGAGCGGCTGGTCATTCATGCCAGGGTCACCCGATTGGCGTGGAACGCCTCGGCGTAGCCGTCCGTGGCGAGGCATTCGACGCCCCGGATCCTCATCAGGCCCGCGAAGGTCTCGCGGTGGTACCAGTGCTTGCCTTGTTGGCTCGCGAAGTGGGACTCGAGGTGGTCGAGCTTCGCCGCCGCCTCGTCGGATGTCATGGGGTGATAGATCGCCGGCTTGCCGAGATCACCTTCGAGTTTCACGATCTCGTATTCGAGGATCATCTGACTGCGAAATATCTGGTGGGCCAACTCTGCCACGAACCGATGATCTTGATGGCGGTCGCCTATGTGGGGGGCTATGACCAGGTCTGGAGAGATCATCTCTGATGCTTGACGAATGAATTGCTTGGACTCCCGGATGTGCGCATAGGGGAGCATGTTGTCTGTCATCCGCCCGAAAACCACCTTGACCCTGTCACCGAGGAGATCCTGTGCGCTGGCCATTGCCTCG
>QQVI01000012.1 GCA_003388545.1 Actinomycetota bacterium | reverse complement strand
CTCATGGCCGCACCTGAAGTCATTGGTGGTGAGATCCGAATAGGGCACGCCCTCACCGACATTCCCTGGACACGCGGGCTCACCTGGGTGTTGCAGGTGATGCCGGTGTTCTTCTTCGTCGGCGGCTTCTCCAATGCACTCGGGCTCCGGTCAGCCAGAGCCAAAGGAGTCCCCTACAGCCAATGGCTACGCGATCGGCTACGCAGGCTGATCGTCCCCGTGCTACCCGTGCTCGCCCTTTGGGCTCCCGGAGCGTGGCTGGCTGTCACCTCCGGTGTCGACACGGAGCTCGTCCGGGTGGGCTCGCAGGCAGCACTCGTACCGGTCTGGTTCCTCGCCACCTATGTCGTGATCGTCGCAATGGCGCCATTGACCCTTGCCATGTGGGAGAGGTTCGGGCTCGGCGCCTTCTTCATGTTCGCAGCGGCCGCCGCGGCGGTCGACATCGCCTACATCGGATACGAGGTCGATCCTGTCAGGTGGCTCAACTACGCCTTCGTGTGGAATGCCGTCCACATCCTCGGATATGCGTGGGCAGACGGTCGGATCCAGGGCCTCGTGCAGAGGGCGGGAATTGCCGTGGCTGGCTTCGCCTCCCTGATGGCCTTGATCATCATCGGCCCATACCCGGTGTCCATGGTCGGATTTGCCGGAGAGACCATCACCAACTCGAACCCGCCGAAAGTGACATTGGTCGCTCTCGCCGTCTTTCAATTCGGTCTCGCCATGCTCCTCGAAAGCCCGGCCCGCCGGTGGCTCGACAAAGTGCGGACATGGACGGGTGTTGTGGCC
This sequence comes from Actinomycetota bacterium, assembly GCA_003388545.1. Lineage (GTDB taxonomy): Bacteria > Actinomycetota > Acidimicrobiia > Spongiisociales > ZC4RG35 > MA-ANB-1. Next base: position 278 of record QQVI01000012.1, on the reverse strand, counting down.
GTGAACGGTTCGATCATGACCATCTATCTATGGCACCTGACTGCGATGGTCGCAGTCGTCGGGGTCCTGCTCCTCTTCGGAGGCCCGGGACTCGGTTTCGAGGTCGGCACGACATCATGGTGGCTGACACGTCCGGTATGGCTGGCATTCATGACCTTGATGCTCATCCCGTTCCTCGTCGCATTCGGCCGATTCGAGCGGCCGCGCACCGATCTCCGGCCCGCTCCCCCTGTCTGGAAGCCGGTCCTTGCCACGGTCGCGGTGTGTGCCGGCCTCGG
>QQVI01000257.1 GCA_003388545.1 Actinomycetota bacterium | reverse complement strand
TGCTGCTCACGCAATCGCACCGCCTCCACACGTCAAAGAAGCTGTCATGAACGCTGTCGACGCAGAGTCAGCCGGGAGCGGTGTGGTAGTCAACATGAGGCCACGGCGGTCGGGCCTGGCATGGACTCTCACGGCGGCCGCAGCGGTGATCGCTGTTGTGTTCTTCGGCCTGTGGTCGGTCACGTCGGGGCAGCTCGACGAGGCAAACCAGATAGCTGCCGTCTACGAGGCGTCAGACACCGTTGTGGTCAACGTGGACACTCCAAACGGCCCGGCGCGGTTCGTCTATTCACCTTCACTGGGTCAAGGGGTATTCAATGGGGCGAGCCTCAGCGAAGTCGGCGAAGAGGAGCTGTACGAGCTGTGGCTCATCGACGGTGAAACGGTCGAGCCGGCTGGAACGCTTCAGGCCGGAGACTCCTCTGTGCTGGTGGAGGGTGTGACATCCGGCGCCACCCTGGCCATGACTGTTGAGCTGGCGCCAGGCGTTGACGCCCCCACGTCTGACCCGCTGTTTGCAGCCGAGCTCTAGCAGGCGTGGCCCGTCCGACGGGCTGGTGGGCGTTGACGGACTCGAACCGCCGACCCCTGCCTTGTAAGGGCAGTGCTCTAGCCAACTGAGCTAAACGCCCGCGGACCACTCACGAATCGGGGTGGTCGGAGGGTGTAAGGATACCGGTCAGCTCGGACCTTGTGACAACCCGGGTCGGCTCAATCTGCCCTTGATCGCCTTCAAAATCCGGCTCGAGCCATCCAAGCCCGACACGATCGCCCAGCCGATCAGGCAGGCGAGGATGACAAGCCAAACCCATGCGGCACCGATCGCTTCGGCGGCGATGACAAAGGCGACGTCGTGATCGACGCTGGCGTAGTTGGCCCCGACGGCGCCAACGCTGCCGAACAGGTCTCCTTCGAAGGCCAGTTGGATACCCCGGGTCGCCTCACGTATACCGCTACCCGGAGGTGGCGTCCCCTGACCATCGGCCGGACCGACAGCACCACCATTGGCGTCGTCATCTCCGTCAGCATCAACGGTTGTGGTCGTTGTCTCCGGCGGAAGTGTTGTGGTTGTTGGGGTACGATCTTCGGTGGTCGTC
>QQVI01000198.1 GCA_003388545.1 Actinomycetota bacterium | reverse complement strand
GCAGCACCAGCACGGCGCCGATCCACTGCATGCGGGCCATCAACGCCAACGAGCCGTACTTCTGCTGCAGGGGAGCGACGATGTTCGAGGCAAACGCATAACAGACCGTTGCTGTGATGACGAGGATGACACCGATCGCGGCGGTTGATCCGGAACCGGCGGAGGGAAGGGCGATCGCGACGATTCCCGCGAAACCGATGAGCAGGCCGGCCACCTGACGGGATCTGGGCAGCTGCCGGAGCAGGATCGCGGCGACGACGGCGGTGAGGATCGGGGTGGCCCCGTTCAGCATGCCGGCGACCCCGGAATCGATCCATTGCTGCGCGATCGGGAAGAGGGTCATCGGGATGGCGATCCAGATCACGCCGAGTGTCGCGAGGGCCGGCCACTCGTTGCGAGGTATCCGTGTCTTTCGCGCCCGGGGAACGGCGAGCATGAACGAGGCACCGAACCCAACTCTGAGAAGTGTCACGAGCCCGGGATGAAAGGAGTCGAGGCCAATTGCCATGAAGAGAAACGAGGCACCCCAGATGGCGCTCAGGCCGAGGAAGAGGCTCCAGTCCTTGGCCGAGAAGGCTTCTCTGTTGATCCCGTGGCTGGTCGTTAGTACACGTGTCATGTCTGGTGAACCCCGTACGTGCCAGGTCGGTTGCGTCGACTCAGGTGTCTCGCGGAGAACGCTTGTAGGGCTTGAGATAATCCGGGATTTCTATCCCCGGTAGGAGATCCGGGGCTGCCTCCGGCAACCCTGGAATCAGTGACATTGGGACCACTCCGGCCCATGTGTCGGTCGGGATGTCCTCCGGGTCGTCCTTGGGCGGTCCCACCCTGACCTTTGCAGAGACCTGGTCGAGGGGAACAGCAATTGTTGCGGTCTGCCGCAGCTCGAGGTCGGTATGCCCTCTGACATCTCCGAGGCGCCCTGGTATGAGGGCGTTGATCGTGAGATCGAGGGCGTGGCGATGATCCTCACCTTCGAGCAGAGTCCCCTGCCCATGGACCACGACACTTCGATAGTTGGCCGATGAGTGGAAACCACTCCTGGCGACCACTATCCCGTCGACGTGGGTGACGGCAATGCTCAGCGGTGACCCCCGCCGCACCGCCCGGGTGATCCCAGAGGAGGTAGATCCATGGAGGATG
>QQVI01000096.1 GCA_003388545.1 Actinomycetota bacterium | reverse complement strand
TGTCAGACACGGCGCCGCGGGCGCGACGGCCCAACGACGTCGAGTTGGAGCGGATTCGATCGGCGATCGAGGATCATGCCCGTCTCACCAGCAGCCCCATCGCCGAGCAGATACTCAGTGAAGGCCTGGAGGACTTCTGGGTTGTCGCCCCGGGCTCAGCTCCAAAACGGGAGACAGACCTCGCAGTTGTCGAAGTCCTGCCCTCCCGTCAGGCTTGATCTTCGCTGTCGCCCGACTGTGAGCCACCGGCCAGGCGGTCTAGCTGCTGAATGCCGGAGCCAACACCCCAAGCGATTGCCTTCACCGGAGCCGTGCCCACCTGCAGCAGACCGAGACCCACAGCCTTGGGCAGCTCGCTGAGTCGCGGAGCCCCCACGAAGCCGCGCCTGGAGAAGTAGAGCCAGAGCGAGATGGCGAAGATCGCCATGCCGCCGATCATCGCCCAGAAGCCCCAGTCGTAGACACTGAGTGGGATGTCAACGAAGTTCATGCCCCAGATACCGGCGATGAGCCCCAGCGGGAGGAGGATCGCGGAGAAGACGGTGAGGACACGGACGATCTCGTTGGTCTGGTCGGCGACGGCACCGCGGTAGGTCTCGGAGACCGACTGCAGCAGCGAACGCGCCGAGTCGAGCACGTCGACTAGCCGGGAATCGTGATCGAAGGCGCGATGGAATGCTGCCTGACCGATCGGCCCTATCGCCGGATGCACCAGGATGGACAGGTCGTCCATGATGTCTCTCTGCCTGCTGATCACCCGGCGCAAGGTGATCACATCTCGCCGCAGCACATGCACCTCGGTGAGGGTTCGCGGATCGGCGGCAAAGGCCAGGTCCTCGAGCCCGTCTATGCGCAACTCCAGCTGCTCGATGAGTGGGAGAACCTGTCGGCTGACGAGAGCGGCGACCATGGCCGCCACCTCGACGATCGAGACCTGTCCGATGGGACCGGTGTCCGTTGTCTCCCATTGCCGATCGATTGCGGGAATGGGGTCATCATGGATCGTCACCAGCGTTCTCGCCCCCAGGACCATTCGATATCGATCCGATGAGATGCGGCCGATGTCGTCGCTGTCGAAGGTAGGGAGAGTGATGAACAGGAGATCGTCCTGTTCGATGATCCCCGGGGGAGTCTCGGTCAGCGGGACGGGCCACCGCATCTCGAGGCGGGCCAG
>QQVI01000121.1 GCA_003388545.1 Actinomycetota bacterium | reverse complement strand
GATGGCCTACTACCACGACCTGGGGAAGACGGAGAACCCCACATACTTCATCGAGAATCAATTCGGCGTATCCAACCCTCACGACCTGCTGAGCCCCAAGGAGTCGGCCGAGATCATCAGGCGCCATGTCACCGACGGGGTGGCCCTGGCTCGCCAGTACAAGATCCCGTCGGACGTCACAACCGGCATCGTCAGCCATCACGGCGATGGGATCATGCGCTACTTCTACGAGAAGGCGAAGAGCCAGGAGAATGGTGAGGTCGATCCCGCCGACTTCCGTCACGTCGGCCACAAGCCTCGTACGGCCGAGTCTGCGATTGTGATGCTGGCCGACAGCCTCGAGGCTGCGTGCCGAGCGGTGTTCCAAACTGAGGAGCCATCCCCACACGCAATCGAGAAGGTCGTCGACCGCGTCGTCAACGAGAAACTGGACGACGGCCAGCTCAGTGAATCACCGCTTACTCTCGCCGACATAAGCAAGATCAGGGGCGCCTTCCTGGAGTCCTTGATCGGCCACTACCATCAACGCATTGCCTACCCGAACTTCCCTGGTTCCTGAAGTGGACGATCCCCTCAGTACGAGCGTCGGCCCATGAGCATCTTCGTGGCCGACGAACAAGCCGAAACCATCGACCTCCCTGGCTTGCGTTCCCTCGCCGAGCTCGTGCTGTCGGAGGAGGGATATCCAAGCGATGCCGAAGTCACCCTCCTGCTCGTCTCAGACGCCGAGATGAGCTCCTACAACGCCCGTTTTCTCGATCGTGATGGCCCGACCGATGTCCTGGCCTTCCCCGTTGAAGACCTCCGGCCTGGAGTGGTGCCCGATGTCGACACCAATGGCCCGCCGCTGTTATTGGGGGACATAATCATCGCCCCCTCGTACATCTCCCGACAAGCGGAAGAGTATGGAGTCTCTTTCGAGGACGAGATCTCGCTGATGGTGGTCCATGGCCTGCTCCACCTCCTTGGCTACGACCACCAGAGCGACGACGAGGCCGAGGAGATGGAGAACCGGGAGCGTCAGATCCTGGCTGGGATCGGGAAGGTGCGGCGCTGATGGGGTGGGAGCTCTATCTCGCTGTGATCTTGCTCCTCCTGGCGGCCTGGCTTCGAGCCGCCGGGACAGCCATAACCCGTGTGCCTCGCGCCGACGCCTTGCGAGACGCCTCGGAGGGTGCCGCTGGTGCCCAACATGTC
>QQVI01000013.1 GCA_003388545.1 Actinomycetota bacterium | reverse complement strand
CTGCTCCTCAGCGGCTGGCTCAGGTTGTTGCCGCGGCTCGGACGCGGCTTTCTCCTCGGCCTCCGGAGCCTCAGTCGATGCGGTTTCGGTCTCCTCCTCGGTTTCCGCCTCATCAGGCGCGTCCTGAGCACCGGCGCTCTCACCTTCCTCGCCGATGACGACGAGCGGTGTGCCCACTTCGACCGTGTCGCCTTCTTCGACGAGGATCTCGAGGATGGTGCCGGATGCCGGTGATGGGACCTCGGTGTCGACTTTGTCCGTAGAGATCTCTACCAGGACGTCGTCCTCGTTGATCGTCTCACCGACCTGCTTCGCCCAGCGAAGGATCGTGCCTTCGGTGACCGTCTCACCGAGTTGGGGCATCGCAACTGTTGTAGACATTCGACTCCTCTAGTGAAGACTGCGGCCGGCAGACGACAGGAGCGTCTCGCCGACTGCTTCGGACAGTGTTGGGTGGGCGTGGACAAATGCAGCGGCTTCGGTTGGAAGGGCCTCCCAACCCACCGAGTACATCAGCTCGTGGATCATCTCACCCGCCTGCGGGCCCACGACGCTGGCACCGATGATCGGACCGTCTTTCTCAGCAACCACTTTCACGAAACCTTGATTCTGGCCGATGATGATCGCTCTTCCGACTCCGTTGAAGGCGTGTTTTGTTGTCTCGACTTCGATCCCCGCCTCTTGAGCTTGGTCGGCCGTCATGCCAACTTCAGCAACTTCGGGGTGTGTGTAGGTGACCCTCGGTACCGCCTGGTAGTTGACCGGAGCGGTCTCACCGGTAGCGATGTGGGTGACGGCAGCGATTCCCTCGGCGAACCCGACGTGGGCGAGCTGAGGTGTCCCGGCGACGATGTCGCCGACGGCGTACAAGCCCTGCTCAGCCGTCATCATCGTGGAGGGATCGACCTCCACGAATCCGCGATCGACCTTCGCCGAGGTCTTGTCCAGGCCGACATCGTCCGTCGCCGGTCCCCTGCCAACGGAGACCAGGACGACATCGACATCGACGCTGTCCTCTCCGAACGGGATCGTCACGGAGTCGCCGATTCTGGGCGCTTCGACTCCGACACCGACGTTGAACTTCACGCCGCGCTTCTGCAACTGGCGCTGCAGCATCCTTGCTGCCTCTGGATCCGAACCGGGGATGATCTGGTCCAACATCTCGAAGACGTGGACCTCCGAGCCCATGTCGATCAGCATCGAGGCG
>QQVI01000160.1 GCA_003388545.1 Actinomycetota bacterium | reverse complement strand
GCTGCCGGATAGTTGATGAGAGCCAACGAAGAAGGGGCGGTGAACGCGTCTTCGACGGGCTCGCCGGAGCCGAGTGACTCGATCACTCCGTTGTATCTGGCGGTGAACTCCTGCGCCACCGACGAACAGAGACTCTCCAGCTCTTCGAGCAGCCCCACGTCGACGTCGAGGGCCGGAGGGAATCGCATCGGCACTCCATATGGTCGATCCGAGGAGATGGCCGCTGGGTGGCCGGGATGAAAAGTGGCGAAGGCCACTCCGAGCCCCCGCAAAGCCGCCGTTGCGCCATAGGCGAGATGATCGACGAGCACAATGTCGGGGTCGACTACCTGAACGATCTCATCGATTCTGGAGGCCACGCGTAGCGGCTCCCAAAGGAGATCATCGAGACGATGCCTCGCCTGGTGGGTGAGGGTCGCAATCGGACCCCGCCGACTGGCCTCGAAGAACGAGGCGAGCTGATTGCCCTCGGTCCCAGACTGGTCCTGGACGCGGATCAGGCCCGGGTTGTTGCCCGGCCCGAGGACCAGTGGCAACGTCTCAAACCCATCACTCCTCGCCCTGTGAAGGAGGCCCGGCCCCGTTGCCACCACAACCCGATGTCCCCTCGCTTTCAGCTCAGAGGCAACCGCACTGATCGGGTAGTAATGCGACGCGTAGTCGGGCGTGATTATGAGGGCCTTGCTCACACGGCCGTACCGGGTATCTCTGCGCCGTACATATCGACAAGGGCCTCTGCCATTGCGCCCAGGCTGTAGTGGTCTTTCACGATGCGACGGGCTGCCTCGCGCCGCACTTCGGAGGTGCGCACCGACGCTGCCCAGCGCATCCCTTCGACCAAATCTGAGAGATTGGAGGTGTCGACCAGCGCTCCGGTGAATCCGTCCTCGACGTAGGTCGACGGGCCCCCGACGATCGGGGCGACAACCGGTAGGCCGGCCCCCATCGCTTCGAGTATGGCCAAGCCAAACTCCTCTTTGTCGCTCCCGCATATGTAGATGCCATGGGGCCCAATCGTGTCGCCAACTCCGGCGATCGTTGCTGCGAGAACATCGGAAACAGCGTGATGCGGCTGATTGCCCATCAGGATCAACCCGATGTCCGCAAAGGGCCGACCGCCCGTCTCTTCGGCCATCGCGTCCATCACGGCCATCTCCTCGGGGCTCGGGTTTCTCAGCTCGCCACCGATGACAGCGAGGTTGAAGCCATCTCGTATGGTCGGGTCCCGCTGCCATCCG
>QQVI01000141.1 GCA_003388545.1 Actinomycetota bacterium | reverse complement strand
AGCTCCGAATACGCCTCCACCCAACGACGACAACGCTGTGAACCCTGTGGCTGTCGAGGCGTTCGCACCGGCCCAGAAGGCAATCGTTCCGAAGATGGCCGCAACCCCGAATACCACCCGGCTGCCCCAGCGATCCAGCGCCCACCCACCAATCATCGAGCCGAGACCCGCTATCCCGGCGCTGACGCTGAATGCGGTGACGATGCCGAGCTCTGACCAGCCAGTGTCGGTCACTATCGGGTCGAGCAGTACACCGAAGCTGTACGTCCAGCAGCCATATACGGCAATGGTGATGAGTCCGAGGATCGCGACCGGTAGGTGTGAGGTTCCTCTTGGGGACGGAGTCGACACAACTCCTCGCCTACCCGCTACTCGGCGTTCAGCTGGGCCGCAGCTGCAGCTGCTGCGTGTTGGCTTTCAGTACCGCCCTGGAAGTGTGGGGCAACGTGACGAGCGAATAGCTCCCAGCTCGTTCTCGCTGGCTCCGTGCCGGCCCAGTCTCTGGAGGTGAACAAGATCCCTCCAACGCCACCCGACTCCTCCTCAATGGCTTCGATCTTCTCGATCGCGTCGGAAGGCGCGCCGACTATGTGGCGATCGACGAAGCCGTCGAACCACTCATCGGGACCATGGGAGGGCGGCGCCATCCCGTTCACGCCCACATTGAACTCGTATTGCTCGGCGATCGCGCCGTCACGTATCTGGTCAAACGCCTGTTGACGGGTTGGGGCAAGGTGCATCGCATACGAGAGCCTGACCTGATGATGGGATGCTTGTCGCCCCGCGGCTTCCGCACCTCGTTTCAGATGAGCGACCAGGGTGGGCACCCTGTCGGGTAGTGGCCCGGTCAGCACCTGTCCGCCGAGCCGGCCCATCATCTCGACGTTTCTCGGATCCGACGATGCGACGGCGAAGGGCATGTGCGGTTTCGAGTACGGCCCAAGTTGAAGCGTTGCGTTGTGGAGCTCGAACCAATCGGTCTTGACGTCTATCGGCGCGCTTCCCTCGAGAAGTTGGAGGATGGTGTCCATCGCCTGGTCGAAACGCTCGCCGGCCAGCTCCTTGTCGAGACCGAAGACCTTGAGGTCGGAGGGCAGGCCCCCGCCAACGCCAACACCAAAACTCGTTCTGCCCCGGGTCAGATGATCGAGGAGAATCATCCGGTCCAACACGACGAGCGGATTGTGAAGTCCAAGTTGGATCACCCCAGTGCCGAGTCGGATCTTGCTCGTTCGCTGTGCGACGGCAGCGATGAAG
>QQVI01000011.1 GCA_003388545.1 Actinomycetota bacterium | reverse complement strand
CATCATCCCGCTAGATCGACTGCTCGAGCCCGTGCAGGCCGTCTCCTTTCTGCTTCCTGCGACGTATGGGATCTCCGCCTTGCAGGACGTGGTCTTCAGGGCCACCCAGCCCGCGTTTCTGCTGATCGCAGGTCTCGGCCTGTACACGCTGGCGGGGGCATTCGCCTCATGGTTGGCGGCGAGAAATCACATCGCTCGCTGACCTTCATCGACACAGACTCGCCGGCATTGCAGTTGGAGGACAATGGGGGAATAGAAAGGAGGGTGGACCTACCGGTCCACCCTCCTCTGTCGATTCGAGACTGAGCGAGCTGGGTCAGGACATCAGCGACTCGACACGCTGGCGGAAAGCATCCCAGGCGGCCCTCAGCTCGGGCTCCACCTGCTCTCCCAGCTCATCGAGTGTCGTCTCGAAGTTCTCGATGGCAGCCTGCACTTCGGCGCCTTCGATCATTCCATCGTCATTGATTTCAGCCAGGGCCGCTGTGACCTCAGCGGTAAGGGTCATCCAGGCGTCCTGGAGGTCCTGAGCGGCAGCCGAGTTCTGGATCTGAGTCTGCAACTCGTTGATCTCTGTCTGGATTTCTTCGATTGTCCCCGACATGTCTCCGTTGGTCGGCTCGGTCGAGTCCGTGGGAGAGGTCGTCGAAGTGTCGGTGTCGAGGCTCGTCGTTGTGTCGACGCCCCCGCCACACGCAGCCAACGCGAGAGCGGCGGCCACAGCGAGTGCAAGTAGACGTTTCATTGTTTCATCTCCTTTTGATGGTTTTGAGTGGGTTTTGCCGAATGGCAGGAGAAGGACTTCCCCTCTAGGCCGTTCAACCAAACCGGCACGAGCCTCGTTATGGATTTCGTAAGAATTGGAGATTGCAGTGGGTCGGCCCCTCCGTCGTCCCTCTCCAATGTTCTTGAGGATTTCTCTACAGTGGCCGGGATGCTCAGCGACAAGGACAAGTCGAAGCTGGCGAGGGAGCCTGTGATCTGGATGACCACTGTCCGCGACGATGGTCAGCCTCAGAGCTCAGTGGTCTGGTTCCTCCTCGAGGGCAACGAGATCCTCGTGTACTCGAAAGAGTCCATAAGGGTCACCAACGTGGCGGAGCGGCCAAAAGTCTCGATGAACGTCAACAGCACGGAATGGGGAGGTGGAGTTCTCACCTTGGAGTGCACCGCTCGGATCGATCGCAGCACGCGGCCAGCAAGCGAGAACCCCGACTACCTGGCCAAATACGGAGATCGCATTCACAGCTACAACTGGACACCGGAGAGCTTCAGTCGCGACTACCCCGCGCC
>QQVI01000142.1 GCA_003388545.1 Actinomycetota bacterium | reverse complement strand
TCCTCCTCGAGGGCAACGAGATCCTCGTGTACTCGAAAGAGTCCATAAGGGTCACCAACGTGGCGGAGCGGCCAAAGGTATCGATGAACGTCAACAGCACGCAATGGGGAGGTGGAGTTCTCACCTTGGAGTGCACCGCTCGGATCGATCGCAGTACGCGGCCAGCAAGCGAGAACCCCGACTACCTGGCCAAATACGGAGATCGCATTCACAGCTACAACTGGACACCGGAGAGCTTCAGTCGCGACTACCCCGTGCCTATCTGGATGTCGATCGACCGAGTCCGTTCCTGGTAGGCAAAACAAAGACCCCGACCGTCCTCCTCCTCGGTCGAGGTCTCTGCTAATCGGGCAATTATGCCAATCGTCTTCTAGGCGTGCATCGGCTCAGGCTGGTCCTCCGCCGACATGCTGTCGAGATCGATGACAGCCTCGTCGAGGTGCCCTTCCACTGAGACGTTTGGAATCCACTCCAACCAGCTGGGGAAGTACCAGTTTCGTGATCCGAGCAGCTTCATGGAGGCCGGAACTAGGACAGACCTCACGATCGTCGCGTCGAGCAGGACCGCAACGGCGAGGCCGAAGCCCATCTGCTGGAAGCTGGTCAGACGGCCAGCGGCGAATCCCGCAAAGACGGCGACCATGATCGCGGCTGCTCCAGTGATCAGTGCTCCAGTCGTCCGCAGTCCGTAGGCCACAGACTCTGTGTTGTCACCTGTCTGATCGAACCGCTCCTTGATCCTCGAGAGGAGGAACACGTGGTAGTCCATCGAGAGCCCAAAGAGGACCGAGAAGAGGAAGAGCGGTATCCAAGCCTCGATCACGTCGACCTGGGTGAACCCGAGGAACGATGCGATGTCCTTGACCCATCCCGGGCCCGCCCCTGTCTGGAAGAACGCAACGACCAGCCCGTAGGCGGCGCCTACAGACAACAGGTTCATTGCTATCGCCTTCCCTGGTATCACGATGGAGCGGAATGCAATCATGAGGAGAAGAAACGACAAGCCCAGCACGACTCCAAACACGAGCGGCGTGTAGTCGCTCGTCTGGGCAACCAGATCGACGGTGATCGCCGTCTGGCCGCCGATGTAGACGCTGCTTCCACCAACAGCGACCGTGGCGAGCTCGGAGCGTAGATCCCGCACCACATCCATCGAGTCAGCAGATGCGACGTCTCCTGGAAGCTGGACGGACAGCAGAGCCAATTCTCCGGTCTCCGAGAACTCGACACCGGCCAGCGTCAGCTCGGGGTCAGCGTCGATCGCCGACTGCACGGACGCCGCTGTTGCCTCCACATCCCCGCCCTCGATTGCTACCTCAACCGGAGAGACAAGACCGCCGGCAAACTCAGACTCGAGAACTTCGAAC
>QQVI01000358.1 GCA_003388545.1 Actinomycetota bacterium | reverse complement strand
GGACCTGCCAATACAACGATGTCGGCCATCGCAGACAAGGCGGGGGTGCAGCGGTCCACGCTCTATCGCCACTTCCCCGATGACAATGCGATCTTCGGCGCCTGCACCAGTCACTGGATCGCACGACACCCCTGGCCCCAGATCGAGCAGTGGCGTCAGTTCGAGGATCCGACCCAGCGCCTCCTCCACGGCCTGACCGAGCTGTACGACTACTACTCGGACAACAGGCAGATGCTCTACAACTCGATGCGTGACGTAGAGGTCATGCCGGAGTTCGTCGGTGAGATAAGCCGGGAGCAGCACGCGGCGACGGTCTCTGTCCTGATCGAGGCATTCGATCGCGACGACGAGGACCTTCGAGCTGCGGTGTCGCTTGCAGTCGACTTCCGCACCTGGAGCAGTCTCGCCGACGCGGGAACATCACCCGAAGACGCCGCCTCCCTGATGGCTCGAATGGTCGCCCCGCTCGCCGGTTGATCTCTCAGCCGCTCAACTCGGCGAGGCGGCGTAGAAGCAGTCTCTTCTCAGGGCCGTCGTCGATCATGGCAATGGCCGTTTGCAGCGAGCCGATGGCTTCTTCCCTTCGGCCCAGCTCGGCGAGAAAGAATGAGCGAGACGTGTGAAAGGCGTGGTAGCCATCGAGCTCTCCTTCGAGCTCCTCGATCGCGGCCAGGCCGGCTCCTGCCCCCTCGGCCTTGCCCATCGCCACCGCCCGGTTGAGCAGCACGACAGGAGATGGGTGAACGGCTGCGAGCCGGTCGTAGAGGTCGACTATCCGCATCCAGTTGGTCTCGCTATCGACGTCGGCGTGTTCAGAGGCGATCTCGGCTTGAAGCAAATACGGGCCCGCAACCGCGGTCTGGCGCGCCCTGTCCAACTCGGTGCGAGCCCGGCGAATCATCTCCTGATCCCACAGTGAGCGGTCCTGATCGGAAAGCAAGACCGGATCGCCGGCCTCATCGGTGCGGGCGCGGCGGCGGCTGTGGTGAAAGAGCATCAAAGCCAGCAACCCGCGCGCTTCCGACTCGTCTGGCATCAGACTCGTCAGGACTTCGCCGAGCTCGATGGCCTTGCCAACCAGCTCGTCACGGACGAGGTCGCTTCCCGAGGATGAAAAGTAGCCCTCGTTGAAGATGAGGTAGACGATGGACAGGACCTCGTTCAAGCGGTCGACCAGCTCGTGTGCATCGGGGACCTTGAAGGGAATACCAGCATCCCGGATCTTCGCCTTGGCCCGAACCAGCCTCTGGGCCATCGTCGGCTCGGCAACGAGGAACGCCCTGGCTATCTCACTGGTGGTCAGGCCCCCGACGGTTCGCAATGTGAGAGCTACCTGCTTGTCGGGAGAGAGCGACGGATGGCAGCAGGCAAAGATCATCTCGAGGCGATCATCGCCGAGTCCCGAGGTCTCGGTCAG
>QQVI01000354.1 GCA_003388545.1 Actinomycetota bacterium | reverse complement strand
CAGCGCAGGCGGCAATCCGGAGCACGAATATGCCGGCACCGCGGTCACTTTCACCCAGCGGATCCGAATAGAGAAGCTCAGGGGCCCGCTCGCCCCTACGGCCGGCGTCGCCCAAGCGCTGCAGAGCGACACCGAGAACCTCAGCCAGTTCCAGGTGACAAATGACGGCTCTCTCGTCATCCAATCTCAACTGGATGAGGGCATGACGTATCAGGTCGAAGCCACCTACCCGTTGGAGCAAGCCGACTTCAACGCTTTGGCCACAGGACCCGATGGCAACCTCACGCCTCTCTTCGCCGAGGCGAGAGACGCCGGGGCTTACGACGTCACGCCCGTCGTCGTCGACCGGGACGTCCCCAGGCCGAACGACATCGGGACCTATCTCGAGCTGCCCGACAACATCTCATCGGGCATCTACGCATTGGCCCGCCAGCAAACCGAAGGCGCACGAACGGACTTCGAGGCGGCCACCCTGCTCCAGCATTGGTTCCGGGACAGCGGGACCTTCAACTACTCCCTCGAGGTCACACCAGGCCACTCCAGGCTGCAGCTCGAAGAGTGGTTGACCAATGATGAGAGCGTGGACTACCGCACCGGTTACTGCGAGCAGTTCGCCGCCTCGATGGCCGTGCTGGGGCGGGCGCTGAACATCCCGAGCCGGGTCGTGATGGGATTCACACCGGGTGAGAGCATCACCCAAGCAGACGGCACGCCGGCGATAGTGGTGCGCGATCGCAACGCCCACGCCTGGGTGGAGATGTGGATGGACGGTTTCGGCTGGGTTCGCTTCGACCCGACTCCGCGATCAGACGGGGCCCTCCCTGAGAGCTACACCGCCGGGTTCGATCCAACCGAGTATGTAGCCGAGCCTCTCGACGGCCCGCAGACGATCGATCAGCCCGGGTTCGGCGACGATGCGCCGATCTTCGGCCTCGACGAGACCGACCTGGGTGCAGCAGGAGCCGGCTCGGACGGCTCGATACCGGTCTGGATCCTCGTGTTCCCGGCCCTGGCGCTTGTCGCCGCTCTGATCCCGACGGTCAAGAGCTTCCGGCGCCGCCGCAGGCTCCGGGAGATCCGAAACGGGGATATCACTGCGGCATGGGACGAGATCGTCGACCAGCTCAGCGACCTCGGTGAGGCAGTGCCCGAGCACAAGACACCCGTGGAGTTTGCTCTCGAAACCGATCGCTCGCTCGTTCCTGTCGCGACGGCATACGGAGCCACCATTTACGGCGGTCAAGCGAACCGCGGCAATGAAGACGACTTCCTCGCTGTGGAGAACTGGATGCGGCTCAAGTACGAAGGCGGCCGCAGGATGCGTGCCAGATTCAATCCCGGCTCACTGCTCAGGAGACGTTGAGGTCTAGCCCGAGGCGCGCCGCTCCTCTGCGATGTCGTCTTCCACCCGCCGCAGCATCGTCAGGAAACGCTCCTTGTCGAGCTCG
>QQVI01000223.1 GCA_003388545.1 Actinomycetota bacterium | reverse complement strand
TCCAACTCGGCGTGATGATCCCGGAAGGCACAGCCTTGAGGCGTGCAACCCCGGGCTCCAGGGATCAGGTCCCAGTCCGGTGGCAGATCGACGTCAGGTCCCCCTGTGCGTGGATAGACGTACACCGCGAGCCATCGAGAATCGACATCGCCCAGGTCGTAGGTGAGCCCGGCCGTCGACCTGAGTCGGAAGGACGGGAGCTCGAGCCCCAGCAAGTGATCGCATGCACCGTCGTCAACGGGCTCTGGGAGGCCTTCTGGTAGAGCGGTCAGGTCAGCCATCAATCGAGCCTACGGCATACCAGGTCTGGCTACGCTCCGCTCGCCTGCGCCGAGATAGGAGACACCTTTGCCCAACCAGTTGAAGGCCTATTCGTTCATCGCTACCAGCCTCGACGGATTCATTGCCCGTGAGGACGGCGGTATCGACTGGCTCCCGACATATGGCGACGAGGACTATGGGTATGAGGAGTTCTTCTCATCGATAGACGCCCTGGTCCTGGGACGGAACTCCTATGAGTTGATTCTCGGCTTTGAGACGTGGCCGTATGGAGACAAGCCAGTGGTCGTCCTGTCCAGCCGTTCGGACCAGATTCCGAGGCCCGATGGGGGGCGCGTCTACACCTCGGGCGGACGGGTCGAAGAAGTCGTCAGAGATCTGACCGACAGCGGGTACGAAAGGGTGTACGTCGATGGAGGGAAGACCATCCAGGCCTTCATCCGGTCAAAGGCATTGCACGCGATAACGATCTCACGGATACCGGTGCTACTTGGCAGCGGCATACCCTTGTTCGGCGAACTGGAGGCGGACGTGAATCTGGTGCACGAAGCCACCCGATCATTCCCCGATGGGTTGGTGCAGAGCCGATACAGGTTCGACTACGACCGCGCCTGATCGGGGCGAGTCTTCATAGGCAGCCCGGCGCGGATCCGATCGTCGTTCTCGGCTACGACGGGCGAGTAGTCCGTCTGATGTATCAGCGCGACAAGTTCGCGCCGGCTGCGGACACCTACCTTCTCGAAGATGGACTTCAGGCGATCTTGCACGGTGTACTCGGAGATGAAGAGCTGCGATGCAATCTCGGTGGTTGACCGTCCCCGCAATACCAACTCGACGACTTCTGTCTCCCGAGGCGTCAGCCCATGGGCTGCGAGTCGAATCGGAGCCAAGTTCTCTGCAGTCGCGGGTGAGACCACGATTGCGACCTGTTCGGTGGCCGTCCCTGCCAGGCGCGAACCCTGGACTCGAACCCACCTTCCCGATCGGGTCCTCACGACCGTTGCGGCCTCGCCATCGTCTGCGGCGGCGGCGCGGAGCGCCACTACCTGAACCGGCAGGGGCAGCCGGTCCGGGCGGAACCCGCCGATGTCGGGCAGGTCGGCGAGTACGTCGAGCGCGTTCTCGGTTGTTGACTTCGAGATGAGATCGGCGTTGACAATGAGGACGGCC
>QQVI01000107.1 GCA_003388545.1 Actinomycetota bacterium | reverse complement strand
AGCATCCTCATCATCGCCTTCCACTTCATCTCTTCCGGCGTCGGTCAGCGCGTACACCTTCTTGCCGTCTTTCTCCTCGGCGCGGACGAGACCTTCGTCCTCGAGTTGATTGAGGGTGGGATAGATCGACCCCGGGCTCGGCTGCCATATCCCGTCGGTTCGGGCGCTCAATTCGGACATGATCTGATAGCCATGCATCGGCTCTTCGGTCAGCAGGTGGAGGATCGCCGATCGGACGTCGCCGCGGCTCACCTTCGGCCGGCCCGGGAAGAAGGGCCCAGAGCCCATCCCGTAGCCCCACTTCGGCCCGCCCCAGCCCCTTCGGCCGCGGTGACCACCCATATAAACCACCCACTTTCCGGCACCCCACGGTGCTGTCGTAGTCGCGCAGGACATGTTGTGCTCCTTTCGTATCCTGCGATGTGTCACGATATATCGTAACATGTCGTGACATTACGTGAGCAGGGTCCAATGGTGGGCGGGTAGGATCGCAGACATGACCGACCGAGACCTCGCTGCACTGGTGTTGTCGGCCGAGCGCCGATGGATGGGCAACTGGCTGGAGGGTCCCACTCTCGAAGGGGAGCCGGTGCGTCGCGGCCAACCAGCACCCGATCTCGAGCTCACGTCGGAGGACGGGTCCCGTACCACCTTGAGCAGTCACTGGGCCGAGCGCCCGGCCCTCGTAATGCTGTGGCGCCACCTGGGCTGCGGCTGTGGGATCGAGCGAATCGAGCACCTCCAGGACGAGAAGGACGACTATGACGCAGTCGGGCTCGAACCCGTGGTCGTCGCCCCTGGTGAGATCGAGAGGGTTCTGGCCTACAAGGAGCGCTACAAGCTACCGGTCACGGTCCTCGCCGATCCTGAATACACGACTCACAAGGCGTTCGGGCTTTCTCACTGGTCAAAAGAGCAAGTGCTATATGACGCTCCGGAGGAGTACTGCACACTCTCTGAAGAAGTCGGTAAGTCCTTCCAGGAGGAGCGCAGAGCCCAGGGGCGCCCGCTCGTCGACGATCCCTGGATGCAGTCGGGTGAGTTCCTCGTCGGCACCGACGGGATCGTAAAGGTTGCCTACCTCTACAACTACTGCGCCGACTACCCCGATCCGAGGATCTTCATCACGGCTGCACGTCTCGCCTCTTCCTGAGCTCGCAGGCGGCCAGCGCAGACTGAAAGTCGCTCTCTCGCCAGAATCGCGGCCGGCATGATCGCCGACTGGCTACGCAGATGATGCCCTAGACCCCTTTGGATTCTGAAGATTCCTGCCGATAGGGATTAGTCGGATCTGAGGGGTTGCTATGCCCGGGACAACTGACGAAACCAACACTGCGACTGCCGTCGAAGAGCCGGTCGACTTCGAAGGAGACGAGCTCCGGCTATTCGAGCCTGCACACGAGGAGTTCTCGGAGGACACAGCTGAGTCAATTCCGCTGTGGAAGAAAGTCGTTGCCGGCGCCGGCCTCCTCGCAGGAGTCCTCGTGCTGGTGCTGTTG
>QQVI01000072.1 GCA_003388545.1 Actinomycetota bacterium | reverse complement strand
GGCTTCGTTGGCGAGGATCTCTTCACCCGGATTGGTGTGGAGCATGATGGCGAGTTGGTTGCCCATCGTCCCTGTTGGAACGAAGATCGCCGCCTCCTTGCCGGCAACGGCGGCGGACTCCTCTTCGAGGAGGTTCACCGTGGGATCGTCGTGGTAGACGTCGTCGCCTACCGGGGCCGACGCCATCGCCTCGAGCATCCTCTGGGTGGGACGAGTAACGGTGTCGCTGCGGAAGTCGGCGGTGCCGTCGGGAAAAGCCATGCTCAGTTGAGGGTACCGAAACCGAGCGGAATAGCCGTCTCAGAGCCGGCCCAGGACCTCCCCGACGCGCTCGGCCGCCTCGCTGACGCGGCTTGCCTCCTCTACGAGAGCGAAACGCACGAATCCCTCTCCTGCATCACCGAAGCCAACCCCGGGGCTGACTGCGACCCCGGCCTTCTCGAGCAGGTAGATGGAGAACTCCAATGAGCCCATGTCCAGGTAGGAGTCGGGAAGACGTGCCCACACGAACATCGTTCCTCTTGGAGGGGTCACTTTCCAGCCGCATGATCCCAAGCCGTCGATCAGTCGATCCCGGCGGTCGCGGTAGATATCGTTCACTTCCTCGACGAAGTGGTCTCCTCGATTGAGTGCCGCGGCAGCAGCAACCTGGATCGGCTGGAAGGTTCCGTAGTCGAGATAGCTCTTCAGCTTGGCCAGCGCTTCCACGATCTCGGAGTTTCCGGACATGAAGCCAACGCGCCAACCCGCCATCGAGTGCCCTTTGGTGAGCGAGTACAGCTCAACCCCGACGTCACGCGCTCCGTCGACCTCCAGAAGTGAAGGGGGTCGATAGCCATCGAAGGAAATGTCGGCATATGCGAAGTCGTGGACGAGCACGACTTCGTGTTCATGCGCGAAAGCGACAAGCCTTTCAAAGAACCCGAGATCGACGATCTTGGTCGTGGGGTTGTGAGGGAAGCTGACGATGATCACCCGCGGCCGGGGCCAGGAGTTGGCGAACATCCGGTTCACAACCTCGAAGTAGTCCTCCTCGGAGCCGATCGGGGCACGGCGCACCTCGGCACCGGCAATCACGGGAGCGTAGATGTGGATGGGATATGAGGGGTCAGGGACGATGGCCGCATCACCGGGCTGTAGGAGCACCCACATCAGATGGCTGAGACCCTCCTTGGCGCCGATGGTCGCGATCACTTCCGTATCGGGATCGAGAACCACACCGAAGCGGCGCTCGTACCGATTTGCCAGAGCCACACGCAGGTCGTCGATGCCTCTGGAGAGGGAGTAGCGATGGTTGTAAGGGTTGCCCGCCTCTTTTTGAAGGACTTCTACAGCGACTTCAGGCGAGGGTATGTCGGGATTCCCGAAACCGAGATCGATGACATCAGTGCCGGAGGCTCTGACCTCCGCCTTGCGTCGATTGACCTCGGCGAAGGCGTAAGGGGGCAGCGACCCGATCCGTCTGAAATCCATCGGCGACTCAATGTAGCCCTTTGGGGGCTCAAC
>QQVI01000031.1 GCA_003388545.1 Actinomycetota bacterium | reverse complement strand
CGCTGTTCGTCGAGGCCAACCCGGTCCCCGATCCGGAAGCGCTCGATCTGACATCGGAGGGCCTTGCCACCGACCTCGCCGAGTTCACGAGGAGGAGCAACGACATGACCGATTTGAAGACACGAAAGACACAGGAAGAGAGTCGACCCAAGCCGGAGGGGAGATGGCTGGTTGCGGCCTTCGTCATTCTCGTGCTGGGAATCGGCGCTGTTGTCGCGTTCCAGGCCCGGGACTCGGGCCCTGTGGTCGCCGACCCGGATCTCACCGAGATCGACGTCGCCATGGCTGCCATCGACACCTACAACACCGGAGACTTCGAGGCCTGGCTCGAATACTGGGCACCCGTGGGTGATGAGAGGGACCTGGCGGACGAGCAGTTCCTCACCCAGATTCTCATGGCCGCCAACGAGCGGGTAGAGGTGACCGAGCCGTGCGTGATTGTCAGCACCGGGCAGACCCGCACAGTCGTGGAGTGTGGGATCTATGTGGTTGATGACTTCCATGCCGCAGGCGGCATCGACTCAACGGGCGAGTGGAGGCTCGTGTTCGACGAGAACATGCTTCTGGTTGACACCACGAACGACCTCTACGAAGACGAGGCAGGAAACTGCTGCCGGGAGCTGGAGAATTTCCACCATCAGTTCCACAGTTGGCTGTCGACGGCACACCCGGACGTATTCGCTGAGATCGGTCCTGACCGCACCTCCGACTACTGGTATTTCCCGGGCTTCGCCAAGGGTGACCCGTCACACATGACCATCGCTCTGCAGTATGTGGACGAGTTCGTGGCGCAGTCGGACAACTACCCGATCGACAGCTGAACTGACACGACGGTCTCGGGTACCCAGAGACTCACCAACGGCTGGTGAATGGGAGCCCGAGACTGTTCTTGTTCTCGAAGTTCTCTCCGGACTCCTCTTCGAGCCGCCGCCGCTCCCTCTGGACGAGAGCAACTGTCCAGGCGACGCCGGCGAATAGAAGGCCGATCCAATCTGCGAGGAGGATGGCCAGACCAGTGAGGAACACGGCGATCACCCGGCTCATTTGTCTGGATTCTATGAGGCTCGGCCCCGGCGCGTTGCCTACTCTCGTGAAGGTGAATCCGGTCTTTTTCGAGAGGCGCGTTCGGTGAAGGCGCTGGTCTGTGAGGGCTATGGGCCACCCGAGGCCATGGAGTTACGTGACGTCCCCGAGCCAGAGGTCAACGACGACACCGTCTTGATAAAAGTCAAGGCGACGTCGGTGAATCGATCCGACTGGGAGACACTCACCGGTAGCCCGTTCTACGCCCGGATGGGAAGCGGCGTGTTCAGCGGGAGGTCACGGATCCTGGGCAGCGATGTCGCGGGGAGGGTCGTGGCGGTGGGCAGGACGGTCACCCGGTTCCGGGTCGACGATGAGGTGTTCGGCGACCTCATGTATCACGGTGGCAAGTGCTTCGCCGAGTATGTGGCGGTCTCGGAGAAGGCGCCGATCGTCTCCAAGCCGAGGACCGTCAGCTTCGAGAAGGTGGCCGCGCTTCCCCAGACGGGTCTGATCGCGGTCCAGGGTTTGGAG
>QQVI01000175.1 GCA_003388545.1 Actinomycetota bacterium | reverse complement strand
TGTGTTCGGCTTGTGTGAGCCGGCCGGGCTGACTCCCTCATACTTGTAGTAGATCCTGGCCGGGCCGCCGATAGCGGCCTCGAGCCCATGGGCTCGGTAGAGCGGTGTCGGACGCCACTTGAGATAGATCTCCCGCACCTCGGCGGGAATCTCAATGAACCGCTCCGCTGAGACCTCCTGCATGATGAGGTCCATGGGGAAGAGAGGCGCCAGGTCGTCGGGCCCTACGGGCTCATGAGTCCCCGGATGAAGGACCGGCGGCGGTGGGACCGGGATATCGGCCACGATGTTGTACCAGTGCGTGGGCAGGTCGGACTCTGCGAGGGTGTACTTGGTAGCCATGGCGCAAACTTACACCCCGAACTGCGGACGCGCCGGGCCGCCGATCAGCCGCGTCGCGGGTTGTCGAGATCGTCCAGGGCTCGATCGATGAGGTCCTGGACCCGTTGGAGTTGGTCGACCAGCTCTGCAGCATCGACGCCTTCGGCCTCCATGACCGCATCGAGATGGTTGATGGTCTTGGTGAAGATCCTGGCCACGTCGAGGATCCAGTCGCGACAAGCCTCGGTGAGGCTGAGGAGATAGCTGCGGCCGTCGGCCGGATTGGGCACTTTGACGATATGGCCCTTTTCCTCAAACCGCTTGACGTACCCGGCTGCGGTGGTGAGGGGAAGGCCCGTTCCATCGGCGAGATCGGTGAGGGTCATCGGGCCGTGGAGGAGATAGCTGTAGACCGCATAGTCGTCACCACGCAGACCGGTCGGCTCGAGGGCTCGGGTGACGAGTTTCCCGCTCATCTCGTTCGTCCTGAAGATCTGGAAGAGGAGCCCTATCCGCACCCGCTCACGATTGTCCGGGCTCATGACACGATACTACGAGGTCGTAGCATATATCTGGTGATGAACAAGAGACCCCTGACCTTCATAGCCTTCCTTTCGACTATCTCCCTCATCGTCGCCGCATGTGGGACTGACCAGGCTGTGACCACGACGCAGCCTACGACCACCACGACCGGCGAGGCGACAACTACCACCGCAGAGGCGACCACGACCACCGAGCAGGCCGAGACAACGACGACTGTCAGCGCCGAGCTCGAGTACCTGCTGGAGCTGGGTTACACCTTCTCCGACGAGTACGTCGTCGAGACGGTCGTCCGGGACATCGACAGTGGCACCGGTGGGCTGGCGATCGATGAAGACGGGGTGATGTATCAAGCCGACTTCGGATACTCCGGCCACGATGGCAACACGGTTTACCGAATCCAACCAGACGGCACCGTCGAGGCCTTCTCGCAATCCGACGGAATGGACGCTCTCACGATGACGACGTTTGGTGCTGACGGCAGGCTCTATCAGAGCAGCTACGGGAGCGGGAATGTGTTTGTCATCGGAGAGGACGGGACGGCGGAGCTCTTCGCCGAAGGGATTGGTGGCCCAACGGGGATCGTCGCCCTCGAGGACGGGACGGTATTCGTAGAGGCGTACAACACGGGAATCATTCACAGGATTACTCCCGACGGCACCATGACTGACTGGGCGGAGCATCCCGAGTTCGATGGAATCAACGGCAT
>QQVI01000236.1 GCA_003388545.1 Actinomycetota bacterium | reverse complement strand
GCCATCGGGGCCACACGCCAGAGCCAGGTCCTCGTCCACGAGGATCGCCTCCGACTCGAAGGTTCCAGCGCCTGTGGCCTTCCCACCGTCTGTTGTGGGTGAGACGAGAAACATCGACGCTGCCGCGCTGAGAGGCACCAGCATGAGGCCGAGGAACAGAGAGACGGCGGCCGATGACTTGCCTTTGGGCCGGGTGCTCTCCACTCGCGGGCGGGAGACGGGTTGGCCCGCTGCCACATCTGCGTTGCCACCCGGATTGGTGGGGCCACCATCTCCGCCGAGCAGGCTGGGATCGATGCGCGGTTTCTTCTCCTGCGAACGATTCAGCAAGGCCGGATCGATCCGGGGAGCTCCTTTGTCAGGCTTCGACATATATGCACTCTCCGGGGCACTCCTGCGCCGCGTCGATGACCAGTTCCAGGAGGCTGTCCGGAACTCGAGCCTTACCGTCGAATCCGTCAGGCCCGTGACCCGGCCCCGAGCCCCCGTCGAAGACCGTCTCTGTCTCGAAGAACTGACCGCTCTCCTTGACAGCCCAGAGTCCATCACCTCGGTTGTGAAACACCTGGGGTGCTACCTGGGCACACGTGCCCGCGCCCATGCACTCGTCCGCATCGATCCAAACCTTTGCCATACCTGTCCTTTCACGTGCTCGAGACAAGATCGTCGACAAGCGTTCAATGACGCTTCAAAGACATCTCAAGAACTCGTCAAGGCCATAAATACGGTCCGCTGCAGCCCGAAAAGGTGTTCAATATCGCAATGCCCTTCACCCCGATTCGAACCGAGCGCCTGATACTGCGACAGGCCACGTCGGACGATGCCGCCGCGCTTGCCGATCGACGCAGCGATCCGGAGGTGGCCAGGTTTCAGAACTGGACTATTCCTTATCCACTCGAACGGGCTCAGGCAATGGTCGACGAGGTCGCAGCCATGGAAGGCCCGGAGAATGACGAATGGTGGATGGCCACCGTCTGTGACGCGGGCACCAACGAGATCCTCGGGGACCTGGCGTTGCACCTGACTTCGGAGGGCAGAACCGCCGAGGTCGGCTACACGTTCTCCACCCGGCATTGGGGGAAGGGCTACGCAGTCGAAGCGCTGGCAGCTTTGGTCGAGTACTTATTCGAGGAGCTCGGGGTCACACGTGTTTTTGCCATGCTCCACCCGGACAACTCAGCTTCGGCGATGGTCTTGGAGCGAAGCGGATTCCTCTACGAAGGTCGTACCCGGTCCTCTTTCTGGCTAGACGGCGAGGTCTCGGACGACCTGATCTACGGGCTCACCCGGCCCGATTGGGAGAAGTGGCGCGACCGAAAACAGCACCCACCGGAGAGGATCGAGTTCATCCCGGTCACAGTGGAGAACCAGCTTGACGTCTGGCGCCTCAAGACTCACAAGTCGCAAGAGGAGTTTGTGGCTCCGATGGAGTGGTCGTTCATCGATGCTTTGTTTCCGGCAGTCGTCGACGGAGCCCCGCTGGTTCCCTGGATGCGCGTCGTCATCGCCGATGACGAGTATGTCGGATTTGTGATGCTCGCGATGGTGACCGAGCACCACTCAGAGCCATA
>QQVI01000302.1 GCA_003388545.1 Actinomycetota bacterium | reverse complement strand
AGCTCAGCCCCAGGCTCGGTTCGTAGAGGATGAGATGGCCCACCTCTGAGTTCAGGGCCGCCCCGCCCATCGCACAATTGGCTCCGTAGGAGTGGCCCCACAACACGACCTTTCCCCCGGTGCGAGCCGAGACTTCTGTCACCACCGCAGACACGTCGCCAAAGTCGTCTTCTATCGAGTAGTCGGGGCCGTCGTCGCTGGCGCCGAACCCTCTTCTATCCATGGCAAAGACCGTGAAGTGCTCGCTCAGCTTCTCTGCAGGGATCTCCCAGGCAGAATGGTCGGTGAAGGAGCCATGTACCAGGACGATCGGCGGGCCCCCTTCGCCGCCGACCCATACCCTCAAGGCGATTGAGTCGGGGGAGCTCACTTCGAACGACTCCCGGAATGGGTTGGTCGTCGTTGTGCCGGCCATGATCCCTAGAGCGCGTCCCGCGTTCGCAATGCCCAGGTGAGGAGCCCGACTCCGATGGCCAAGACGACCGCGAGCTTCGCCACACCCCCACCTGCGCCTGGCGTGATCGGCCCCAGGCCTTGCAGGGCCTCGGTCCCGAGCTCCTGGATTCCTCCGTAGATAGACATCGAGATCCTCCAGATGGAGAGCTGGGCAAGGCCGGGGATGACGAAGGCGAGGATGGTTTCGCCGACGAGCACATAGCCGAGGCCGATCAGCAATGACCGGGAGAAGAGATATCCGAGCGGCACGAATATCGCTGCATAGCCAACGGCCGCCGGGACAAACAGCGCCACAGCAGGGCCTGTGATTGATAGCCCGGCACCCACGATGAGCCCGGTGAGCACGCTGAGCCCCCACGCGATCAGTCCCAGGGTCACTGCGGCGCCGATCCCGGCGAGTGTGGAGGCGACCGCCAAGTAGAACCTTGAGTAGGGGCGCATGTAGATGTAGGGGAGGGTTCCGCCATCGCGTTCCTCACGAAGAGTCGCCCCGGCGATGACGAGCGCCGCGATCGCAAACGTGTATCCGGCGCCGGTGATGATTGCCTGGTAGAGCTCTTCTCTCCCAACGCCGTCGACATCTGAAGAGATGACTATCGGATAGACGACTGCCGGCACGGCGGAGAGGGCGGTGAGGCCGATCAGCCGACCCCGTCGCATGATCCTCCGATAGAGGTGAGCCACTAGATGAATCATGCTCCCTCCACCAGGTAGCGGAAGACCGACTCGAGCGACTCGTCGGTGGGTTCTACCCGTGTCACGCCATAACCGCCATCGATGACGATGCCGGGCATGGCTCGGGCAAATCCCTGGGCG
Organism: Actinomycetota bacterium; assembly: GCA_003388545.1. Classification (GTDB taxonomy): domain Bacteria; phylum Actinomycetota; class Acidimicrobiia; order Spongiisociales; family ZC4RG35; genus MA-ANB-1. The sequence continues at coordinate 308 of QQVI01000302.1, read as the reverse complement.
TCTGTCACCTCGAGAGTCACCCTCCCATCCTCGAGCTCTATGCCCACCACGCTCTCCAACGCGAGGAGAGCCGAGGCAAGGCGTCGGGTGTCGCCCGCCTCGATGAAGACCCGGCGCGGCTTGTCGCTCATTGCTGCCCGGATTTCCCCGATGTCGCCCATCGCGGCCAGACGTCCGTCGACCATGGCGACCACGTGGTCGGTCATCCGCTCCACCTCGGCAAGGACGTGTGAGGAGACGAGGACCGTTTTGCCCTCATCGCCGAGACGCCGGAAGAGGGCGATCAGCCTGGCGCGCTGCACTGGATC
>QQVI01000304.1 GCA_003388545.1 Actinomycetota bacterium | reverse complement strand
TGGATGCGGCTCAAGTACGAAGGCGGCCGCAGGATGCGTGCCAGATTCAATCCCGGCTCACTGCTCAGGAGACGTTGAGGTCTAGCCCGAGGCGCGCCGCTCCTCTGCGATGTCGTCTTCCACCCGACGCAGCATCGTCAGGAAACGCTCCTTGTCGAGCTCGAATCTCGTGACATCTTCCTCGACCTCTCGGGCGATCTGGTCGATTGCGACGAAGAACGACAACTGGCCTTCGCGGAGCGCGTCGAGTATCTCGCCTTCGTCCGAGCTCACCCGGAAGATCGACTGTCCATCGGTCACGAGCTTGACCTCGGAGAGGTGGTCCTCCATCTCACCTTCGCGACGCAGATAGTCCCACGCCCTCCGGACCCGCTGAAGAGACATACCGTTGTCCAAGAGGCTGCGAATCACACGTAGGGCAACCAGATCCCGAAAGGAGTAGAGCCTCCTCACCCCGGGTCGTCCCCCGCTCTCCTGAATCGAGGGCTTCATCAATCCAACCCGATCCCAATACCGCAATTGATGGTGTGTGCAATTGGTCAGCCGACATGCCTGCTCGGCCGTGAATGCCTGCTCCACGCTTCCCTTCCTAAAACTGTCACTGGCTCATCAGGCCAGACTCAAAACCTTCACCGGCGTTCCCACAAGCCCCGGGGGCGGAACGTCACGGGGTCGCAACCTTAGCTGGTCTGGATCGAAGACGAAGGACGGAGAATCGGCGCTGTCAGGTGACCTGATCGGGCTCGTCGTCCGCTGTCTCGCCAGGGACCAACCGCTCGCGAATAACCGGTACGAGAACGGTTGCAGAGGCCACCAGCAACGCAAAACCCACCAGTGCCAGAATCGTGTTCTGGGCGAAGAAAACGAGGACCACGGCCAACCCGACCAGCGCTCCAAGCACCGCAAGCCGCACCTTGATCGCCGAGCTCTTGTCGATGTTCTGCACGGCCCGGGCCAGCTCCGGGTCCTCTTCGTAGAACTGACGCTCGATCTCGGCGAGGATCTTCTGTTCCCGATCGTCTAGGGGCATTTGATGACTCTCATATTCCCTGTTGTCGACAACTCTACACCGGGTCGTGAGTCAGTCGTCCATCGAATCTTCGCTTTGCGCGCGCCACTCCATCAGCCTGGCCGGGGTGACTTTGCCGGTCCCGAACCGATCCTCGACATCCCCGAGGGCCCTGCCGACCCGGCTCCACTGCTCGTCTTGTTCGAAGAGTCTCTGATCCGGCTCGCCTTCCTCGAAAGAGGAGCCGGCGATCCCGAGGAGCCTCACCGGGCGATCAGCCGGGACTTGGCCGAGCAGCTCTCTGGCGACGAGGAAGATCTCCCTGGCGGTGTCCACGCCGAACGGGACTGTGCGCGACCTTGTGATCGTCGAGAAATCGTCATATCGAACCTTGAGAGAGATGGTGCGCGGCTTCCTACCCGATCGGCGAAGCCGCGTGGCCAGGCGCTGCGCATGCGCCATCACGGCCGACTCGACGAGATCCCGACCCTGAAGGTCCTCTGCGTAGGTCTCTTCTACCGAGATCTGCCTGGCACCGGTATCGGGCTCGACCCGATGGGCGTCGCGGCCATTGGCC
>QQVI01000293.1 GCA_003388545.1 Actinomycetota bacterium | reverse complement strand
TGGGTCGGGAGCGGTATCTGCGAGCGACGGATTTGTTCTTGGGCATCGAGATCGATCCCGAGGAAACCTACGAGTGGGGTTGGGAGGAGATTCGGGACCTCCGCGCCCAGATGGAGAAGACGGCGTCCGAGATCGATCCGGAGATGACCATCGAAGAGGTCATCCAGCTTCTCGACACCGATCCCGATCGCTCTGCCCCTTCCCACGAGGAGTTCGCCCGGTTCGTCGAGGAGATTCAGGCTGAGGCGGTTGAGCAACTGGCAGGTGAGCACTTCGAGGTACCGGACGAGCTGCGCAAAGTGAATGTGAATATCGCCCCCGGAGATGGCGCTCTGGGTGCCTGGTACCACGCGCCTTCCGAGGACATGAGCCGCCCAGGCTCGATCTGGTATGCCCCTGGATCTCGCACTGCGATTCCCGTGTGGCAGGAGGTCTCAACGGCCTATCACGAGGGATTTCCCGGGCACCATCTCCAGGTAGGAATCGCTGTTCTCCTTCGCGAGGAGGTCTCTCGCTTCCACAGGCTCTTTCTCTGGAAGTCCGGAGCCGGCGAGGGCTGGGCGCTCTATGCAGAGCGCCTGATGGACGAGCTCGGGTACTTCGCGAAGCCTGAGTACAGGCTTGGCCTGCTCGCCAGCCAGCTGTTCCGGGCGACCCGAGTCGTGGTCGACATCGGGACCCATCTCCAGCTGAGGATCCCTGATGACGCTCCACTCCACGCAGGGAAGATGTGGGACTACGACATCGCCGTCGATTACATGGACCACATCGGGCTGCAAGAGCGGGATGTGGCCGAATCCGAGGTCAAGCGCTATCTCGGTTGGTACGGCCAGGCAATCTCCTACAAGGTCGGTGAGCGCGAGATTCTAAAGATGCGCAAGGAGCGGAAAGCCCGGGAGGGCGACAACTTCGACCTGAAGCGGTTTCACCAAGACCTGTTGGAGGCCGGCGCAATCAGGTTGGATCAGGTGCGGGAACTGGTTATCTGATTCGGATGGCTATCAAACAACATTTCGATCTCGACAGCGTCGAAGGGCGCGATCGCTACAAGCTCCTCTCCGGTCTGATCGTGCCACGGCCCATCGGTTGGATCGGGACGAGAAGGAGCAACGGGAGCTTCAACCTGGCCCCCTTCTCCTTCTTCAACGTCGTGGCTGCGTCGCCGCCAACGGTGATATTCAGCGGGGGTCGCCACCATGACCGTCCCAAGGACACGGTCGCCCTTGCTGAGGAGTCAGGCGAGTTCACCGTGAACAGCGTCTCCGAGGATGTTGCCGAGGCGATGAGTGTCACCGCGGCCAGCTATGGGCCCGATGAGGATGAGTTCGCCATCGCCGGGCTGACGGCGGTCACGGGCAAGTGGGTTGAGGCGCCCCTCGTGGCCGAGTCGCCCGCCAACCTGGAGTGCCGGGTCAGCCGGATCCTCGACATCGGCGAGGGCCTGAGCCGTCTGGTCGTGGGGCGTGTGCTGGCCGTCCACGTAGATGAGGATCTCCTCGACGGTACGAGGGTGGACAACGAGCGACTGAAGGCGATCGGTCGCATGGCAGGGAATTCCTACGTCACGACTGAGAACATCTTCTCTATAGAGAGACGTTGAACATCTTCTCTATAGAGAGACGTTG
>QQVI01000306.1 GCA_003388545.1 Actinomycetota bacterium | reverse complement strand
GAGCCATGTCGTAGGTGCGGAAGACGCCGACCGGCTTTCCCGACTGCACGAGCATGGTCTCGTCGTTCTCGAGCCGCTGCAATGTGGCGACGATGGCGTGCAGCGAGTCGATGTCGCGAGCCGCTTTCCCGCGACCCCCGTAGACGACCAGGTTCTCCGGGTCTTCGGCAACCTCCGGGTCGAGATTGTTCATCAGGCAGCGGAGGGCGGCTTCCTGAAGCCACCCGTTCGTGTTCAGGTCACTGCCTCGCGGCGCATGGAGGGGGAACGTCAGGTCGAGCATGCCCGCAAGCCTAGATCGCGGTAGTGCAGGCCCATTCTCGGTCCGTCAGCTATCACATATGAGTCGCTGTACCTAAGGAAACGGATCTACTTCCTGAGCAGCCCGTCGAGGCGCTTGTTGGCGATGATGCCGCCGATGAGGCCCATGACGACCAGGAAGGCGACGTGGCCGACCATCGACCAGTCGAGGACACCGAGGCTGAGGCCGCGCAAGAGCTCGGTGCCGTGATAGAGCGGTGAGATCTTGATGAACTGCTGGAGAGCAGCCGGGTAGACGTCGAGGGGGTAGAAAGTGGCGGAGAAGAGGAACAGGGGCATCGTGACCAGGGTCACCAGGTCGAAGTCCTGCCACGAGCGCATGAAAGTGCACGCGGCCAGCCCGACGGCGCCAAATGCGAAGCCGATCAGTATTGCGCCGGGGATGGTCAGGATCGCCAGCCACGACCCGGTCAGCCCCATGACCACCATGACCAGGAGGAAGACCGTCGAATAGAGAGCGCCGCGCAGCTGGGCCCAGCCGATCTCACCGATGGCGATGTCGAGCGGGCGCATCGGCGTCGTGAGGATGCCTTCGTAGGTGTTTCCGTATTTGAGCTTGAAGAAGATGTTGAACGTCGTCTCCAGGACCGAGCCGTTCATCGCCGAAGTGGCCATCATCGCCGGCGCCACGAAGGCGGTGTAGCTCACCAGAGTGCCACCCGGTCCCGCCACATCACCGACGAGGGCACCGAGCCCGATCCCAAGTGAGAAGAGATAGAACACAGGCTCGAAGAAGCCGGTGAAGATGATCTTCCACAGCCTCCTGTACACGAGGTAGTTCCGCTCCCAGATCCGCTGAGCGCGGAAAGGTGTCATCCGGCCGACCGGTGTCAGGCGTGATGGTGCCGAGACGCTCACGGCTTGAGCCTCCGGTCCAGGAAGCGTGCAGCCAGGTAGAGACCGATGGCGGTCATGGCGACCAAGTAGACGATATGGACCCAAATCGGGACCGAAGTGACCACCTCGGGCCCCAGATCGGTCAGGGCGAATTTCCGGACCAGCTCAACCCCATGAAACAGGGGAGTCACGTAGGCAACAGGCTGGAGAAACCCCGGAAGCTGACTGATCGGGAAGAAGGTGCCCGAGAAGAGGAAGAGGGGGAGAATCCCGAAGCGGAACAGCGTCGAAAGGCTGGTGTCGTCTTCACGAGTCACCGTCCAGGCGGTGATGGAGGTTGTGAAGGCGAGACCGGTGAGTACCCCTGGCGGCACGGCGAGAAGGGCCGGGACCAGGTCGATCGCATCGAGGACGATGGCGATCACTGCGAACACCAGGAGAACGAAGGTGAGACGGAGGATCGACCAGAGGAAGCGGCCCACAACGATGTCGGCAGGGCTGA
>QQVI01000140.1 GCA_003388545.1 Actinomycetota bacterium | reverse complement strand
TGCCGAAGCGTCTCTGGCCGAGGGTGAGGTTTGGGGAACGGAAGTCGAATGCCCCCGGCATGGCTCCGAGTTCGACCTGAAGACCGGCGAGCCGGGTTCGCTTCCCGCCACGCGCCCGGTCCCAACATACGAGGTGTCAGTCGAAGACGGCACCGTTTTTCTGCATCTGGAGGATTCATGACTGTCGCCCTCAAAGTCAGAGGCCTGTCCGTAAAGGTCGCCGACAAGCAGATCTTGCACGGTCTCGATCTGGAGATTCCCTTCGGCGAGGTGCACGCCCTCATGGGCCCCAACGGCTCCGGCAAGTCGACCCTCTGTCACGTCCTCACGGGCAAAGACGGCTACGAGGTCGAAGGATCGGCGCTTCTCGATGGCTCCGAGATCCTCGACCTCGACGTAGATGAGAGGTCGCGTGCCGGATTGCTGCAGAGCTTCCAGTACCCCACCGAGGTTCCGGGGATACGCCTCGAGGAATTCATGCTCGAGGCCGGCGATGAGCGTGGCATCGCTCGGGACGAGATCGAGGAAAGGATCGAGGTCGAGAGCGATAGGTTCGACATGGCCCGCTTTCTCGACAGATCGCTCAACGATGAGTTGTCCGGTGGGGAGAAGAAGCGATCTGAGATCTTTCAGATGGCCGTGCTCCGTCCCAAAGTCGCTCTGCTCGACGAGGTCGACTCGGGTCTGGACATCGATGCCGTCAAACAGGTTGCGGAAGCGGTCGAGGAGATGAGGTCTCCCGACAAGGGCATTCTCATCATCACCCACTACTCACGGATCCTCCGATACATGACACCGGACCGCATCCACGTGATGATCGACGGGCGAATCGTCGACTCCGGAGGAGCAGAGCTCGCCGAGGAGCTGGAAGCCGGCGGTTATGACTCCGTGCGCGACCGACTTGGAATCGAAAAGAAGACCGAAGACGTCGCAGCCAAGCCAGCAGACTTCTTCACCGAGACGCCCTTCGACCTCTAGGACTGCGATGGCTTCCCGGGCCGTTGCCGCCAAATGGTTGGAACAGCTGACCCATCTCCCCACCGCCAGCGGGCTCGAGCATCATGTGGTGGACTGGGTAGCTGACTGGGTCGGCCGTCGCAAAGACATCCGCCTCGATGTAGACAGCGGCGGGAACCTCCTCATCACTCAAAAGGGGCGCAAGACGAAGCCGTTGGTCCTGGCCGTCGCCCACATGGACCATCCCGCTTTCGTGGTGACTTCCGTGGATGGAAACGAAGCCGACTTCGAGTTCCGGGGTGGTGTGAACCCTGAGTACTTCGATGAAGCCGCTGTCGACTTTCCTCTCGAAGGAGTGACCGCCCAGGTCGTCTCGTACGACGGCAACTCACAGACCGGCGTCCTGGCCGTTGCTGGCCAAGGATTGGGCGAGGGAGCGATCGGCGTGTGGGTCTTCCCGGAGATGAAGCCCGAGGAGGACCGCCTTCTGGCTCCGGCATGTGACGATCTGGCGGGGTGTGCTGCTGCCCTCGCCGCACTCGACCGGGCAAGGAAGAAGCCAGGCCTCCGCCACTTTGGGGTCCTTCTCACCCGTGCCGAGGAGGTCGGTCTGGTAGGTGCGACTCATGCCGCCCGCGAGGGAACGATCCCGGCCGACGCTCGTCTTCTGTCGATAGAGACCTCCCGCGCGCTCCCCAATGCTCCAATCGGCG
>QQVI01000122.1 GCA_003388545.1 Actinomycetota bacterium | reverse complement strand
CCGTCTGAGCCAGGCATATCGGAAAGAAAAAGGAGGGCCCTGTGGCAGCGGAAGCCACAGGGCCCTCTCGGGTTCGACCGGGAGTTTTGGGGAGGGGGAGCCACTCCCGATCAACCGCTTATTGGGTCTGTTGGAACGCTCGGACGAGCTGAATTATTTCAGGCGTCCTGCTCATCCATGATCTTCCCGCGAACACGTGGGAAGCGAATGGGAGCATGAGCGTGGCAGTACTCGGCCTTGTTGTATTGGGAAAGCCTGGTGTCGCACCCGCCCTTGGCACACACTCGGCCGGTGCTGAATCGCTTGGAAGGACGTGTCACGCCTTTGATGGCCGCCCCTCGGACTGTATCTGTCATTTCTCTACCCTCCTGGTGGGTGGGTTCTCTCTCTGTCTATGTAGAACAAACTTTGGTCGTGCTGGATTCCTCTTGGGGAATTTCGGGATTAGCCCGTCGCTTACCTATTCGTTGTCGATAGGGGTCGGGGACGGGAATTTCTCCCTGGCACAGAACTAAGACGTCGCGGGTGAACGATTGGTTCCCTCCGCTTCTGCCATTCTAGACGATATACCCCCCGGTTTAGCCAATCCAGGGGAGCGAAGTCGGCTTCAGCCGATCCCGAGTTTGTTGAGGAATGACTTGTTGTTGGGCTCCCTGCCGAGGAAATTCTTGAGCATGTCCTTGGCGTCCACCGTCCCACCCTTCTCCAGAACCTCTCGGCGGTAGGCCATGCCGACCTCCGGGTTGGTGGCGCCCTTCTCCTCGAACACAGAGAACATGTCGTCGCCATAGACCTCCGACCACATGTAGCCGTAATAGGCCGCGTCGTATCCGCCCATCAGGTGTCCGAAGGACGACATCGAGAACGTCCCTTCCGGATGAGGGAACAATGAGATTTCTGCGGCGTCTTCGAGAATCTTGACGAGGTCCTTGAAGTCACCTGGCTTGTGGATCTCCTGATCGAGCCAACCAAACTGGAGCTGGCGAAGTTGATGCACCGCGATGTTCAACTGTCGGGCCTCGACGAGCTTGTCCACGAGGGCATCCGGAATCGGCTCGCCTGTCTCGTGGTGGCGTGCGAACGTCTTCAGGACGTCTGAGCGCCATATCCAATGCTGCATGATCTGACTGGGCGCCTCGACGAAATCCCGCTCGACGCTGGTTCCCGAGAACCGGGCCAGCTCCGTCCGCCCCAGGTTCTGGTGGAGGACGTGCCCGAACTCATGGAACAGCGTCTCCACCTCGTTGTGCTGGAGAAGTGACGGTGACGACTTCGTAGGTTTCGTGAAGTTGGCGACCATCGCACAGACAGGGTTCTGATAGGAGCCGTCCTCCAGCCTTCGGCTCAGTATGAGCGGAAACTCCGCTGCGTGGCTGAACTTCCCTTCCCGGGGGAAGAGGTCGAGGTAGAAGTGAGCGAGCTCCTCGCCCATTTCGGTGTCTTTCATGGCAAAGAGCCGCACATCGGGATGCCACGCATCGCTCGCGTCTCGCTCCTCGAAAGTGAGCCCGAAGGTGGATTGGACGAGGTCGAACATGCCCGCGAGCACCTGGTCCAACGGGAAGTAGGCGGCCACCTCAAACGGATCTACCCCGTAGTCGGTCTTCCTCTGCAACGTGTCGAAATAGCGCCAGTCCCAAACCTGCACCTGGTCGTCGCCATACTGCTCCTCGAGCAGCTGGCGCATTTCG
>QQVI01000136.1 GCA_003388545.1 Actinomycetota bacterium | reverse complement strand
GTGTCGAAAGAGTGCGTCTCCGTCGCTGACCACTAACCTCCGCCGCCGTGACCAAGATCTTCACCAGGGCGTTTCGGGCGACTCTCTTCCAGCGCGAAGCCTTCCGACAGGCGTATTTCGACGGCGACTCACCGGCTGACGCCGCGATCCTCGTATCGCTGGTAGGAGCTCTGACCTACCTCGGGCTCCTCGCCATCAACGGGATTTTTGGTGCTTTCGACATCCGGGGCCTCCTCGAGTTCGTGATAGGCGCCGTCATCTCATGGCTGATCCTCGCCTTTGCCACGTGGGGTGTGGCGCGTTGGCTTTTCGAGTCCATGAGCCGCCCGCAGACGATGATCGGGGTTCAGGGCATGGCGGTCTTGCCCCTTCTCGCGGACATGAGCAACAACCAGCTGATCGGGGCTGCTGGGCTCATTTGGTATCTCGCCCTGCTCGTAATCGCAACTCAGGAAGTGACCGACCTCGACCTGCGCAAGTCGGGTGTCTCCGTGCTGATCGGGTTCGCAGTTGCCGCCCTCTTCCGAGCGCTCCTTGCTGTCCCCTTCGCAGCCTTCTCCTCATTGTTCTGATGCCCACCTACCGGTTGGATCTGTCCTACGACGGAACCGGTTTCAGGGGATACGCCCGCCAGCAAGGACAGCGCACGGTCCAGGGCGAGCTCGAATCGGCCATGAGCACGTTCCTTGGCGAGATACCCGAGACGAGCGTTGCGGGGCGCACCGATGCCGGAGTGCACGCGCGGGGGCAGGTGGTTTCCTTTCAGGTGGAGGGCCTCGACGAAGGGAAGTTGGTGCGCTCCTTGAATGCAATGCTCGGTGGAGAAATAGTCATCCGTCGCTGCGCCAGGGTCGATGACGGATTCAACGCCAGGTTCTCAGCAAAGGCCCGGACATATCGATATCGACTGAATGCGTCCCGGGTTGTCGACCCTCTCAGGCGACACGACGAATGGACCGTCACGACTGCAATCGAGCCCGCCCTCCTCTCGGCAGCCGTCGAGCACTTTGTCGGGGAGATCGACTTCACGTCCTTCTGTCGGTCGGTCGATGGCAAGAGCAACGTGCGGCGGGTCCAATTCGCCCGCTGGGAGGACGCCGGGGATGAGCGACAGGAGTTCTGGGTCAAAGCCAATGCCTTCTGTCACCAGATGGTGCGTTCACTGGTTGGGCTGTCCTACGATGTCGCCCGGGGCCACACCCCTCTGGCCGAGGTGCAACAGATCATCGATCGAAGGGATCGATCCACCATGGGCACGGTTGCGCCACCACACGGGCTCACACTCTGGGAAGTCGAGTATTAGGTGAGTATTAGGTAGGGACTTCGTCTCGCCGGTGGTGGGGGTCCGCCCCTAGGCCGTTCGTCGCAGGGGCGGTTCGACAGGCTTCGGGTTCGAGTGGATCTCTTTGATCGTCTCGATCCCGGCGAATCGGGGATGACGCTCGAACTTCGTTCCCCACTTGGTGATCCATGTGATGGCACCGCCGGGGTTTCCTTCGATCCGCCAACCATCGTTGTGGATGAGCCTGTGGTGGAAGCCGCAAAGAGTGATGAGGTTGTCGAGGTCGGTGGGCCCGCCGTCGGCCCAGTGTTTGAGATGGTGGACCTGGAGCCAAAGCGTGCGTTCGCATTGGGGGAACCGGCAGCCACCATCTCGGGCCCGGACGATGCGAGCCAGCCATTGCGGGATGGTGCGA
>QQVI01000109.1 GCA_003388545.1 Actinomycetota bacterium | reverse complement strand
TCTGCCAGGAGCGCGGACGCGTCCGCTGACTCATCGAAGTCTTCGGTCTCGGTCGCAACGCGCCAGAGCCTGTCCAGGAAACGCAAGGTTCCATCTACACCGTTCGTGTCCCAGGCGGCGTCATCAGTGGGTGGCCCCATGAAGAGGTGATACAGCCTCAGAGCATCGGCTCCGTGCGACTCGAACAAGTCGAGAGGGTCGACGACGTTGCCCTTCGACTTGGACATCTTGGCGCCATCGAGCGTGATCATCCCCTGGGTGAACAGCCTGGCGAAAGGCTCTTCTACCGGCGCCAGCCCCATGTCGAAGAGGACCTTGGTGATGAAACGCGCATAGAGAAGATGGAGGACCGCATGCTCCACTCCCCCGATGTACTGGTCCACCGGCATCCAGTACCGGGCCTTGTCCGGCTCGAATATCGCCTCGGTGTTCTTTGGGTCCGTGAATCGGAGGAAGTACCAGGAAGAGTCGACGAACGTGTCCATTGTGTCGGTCTCCCGCCGTGCCGGCCCCCCACACGCCGGGCATGTCGTGTTCACCCATTCCTCGACTGTCGCGAGTGGTGAGCGTCCCTTCGGCGCATAGTCGGCGATATTGGGAAGGATCACGGGGAGCTGATCCTCAGGTACCGGAACGGTCCCGCATTCGTCGCAATAAACGATCGGGATTGGGCAACCCCAGTACCTCTGCCGAGATATCAGCCAGTCACGGAGGCGGTACTGGGTGGTGCCCTCACCAACCCCGGTCTGCTCGAGCCATTCGATGATCTTGCGTACGGCATCGTCTCGTTCCAGACCATTGAGGAAGTCGGAGTTGATGGTGACGCCGTCCCCGACATAAGCCTCTCCCGCGAAGTCGTCGGGCGGCTCGACGGTCCGAATGATCTCGATCCCGTACTTGGTGGCAAAGTCCCAGTCCCTTTGATCCTGCCCCGGCACAGCCATGATCGCGCCGGTTCCATAACCCATCAGCACGTAGTCGGCGATATAGATGGGAACCTCGCGGCCGTTGACCGGATTGATCGCAAAACGGCCGATGAACACACCGGTCTTGTCACCTTCTGCCATCCGCTCGATCTCGCTGGCCCGGCCCGCTTCGCGGATATAGGTCCGTGCCTCGTCCTCGACCTCGGCTCCTGCGATGAGGTCTTCGACCAGGGGATGCTCGGGCGAAAGTACGGCAAAAGTCATTCCGAATATCGTGTCGGGTCGGGTAGTGAAGACCTCGAAGGTCTGATCGGTGCCCGCGACTTGCATCGAGAAACTCGCTCCCTGCGACTTGCCGATCCAGTTGCGCTGCATGGTGCGAACGCGGTCGGGCCACTCGTCGAGCTGATCGAGCATTCGTCGGGCTGATCGAGTTCGGCGAGCAGCCGCTCGGTGTAGTCCGTGATCTTGAAGAACCATTGCTCAAGGTTCCTTCGCTCGACCTCAGCACCGCATCGCTCGCAGTGACCGTCGACGACCTGCTCATTGGCGAGCACGGTCTGATCGCGGGGGCACCAATTCACAGGCGCCTCCCTCTTATATGCGAGACCCTGATCGAAGAGTTGTAGGAAAAGCCACTGGTCCCACCGGTAGTACTCCTGGGAGTGGCTCGCCAGCTCGCGATTCCAGTCGTACATGGCCCCCAACTGTTTGATCTGGCGGGTCATCGTCGCAATCTGCGACTCGGTGTTCTCGCGGGGATGAGCGCCGGTGTCGATG
>QQVI01000328.1 GCA_003388545.1 Actinomycetota bacterium | reverse complement strand
TCGACACCGAGCAACTCGGCGCCCTGATCGTATTCGCCTACTCGGCTGAAGACGGGTCGCAAATAGACGTGCGGGAATACCCGATATATCTGACTCCGTAGGAGTTGTTCAGAGCTCCATGACCACAGGGACGATCACAGGCTTGCGGGAGGTCTCCTGACGAAGGACCCTCCCGACGGCCTGTCGCACCGTCTTCTGCAGCTCACCCAAATCGGCTCGACCTGTTGCGTGCTCCTGCAGCGACTCGACAACCGCGAGTCCGGCCTTCTCGAGGACGGTGGCGGGGTCATCCATCACACCATGGCTGTCCAGGTCCGGGCCGTAGACCACGCGCCCGGTGTCGTGGTCGATGCCAACCGTGACGACGACCACGCCCTCGTCGGCGAGGTGGGAGCGATCCCGCAGCACTGCGTTCTTGACGTCACCCACTGAGGAGCCGTCCAGGTACACGTAGCCGGCCGGGACGACCCGTCGGTCCACGAAGGTCTTCTTGCCTTCGATCCTGACGCGGTCGCCATCTTCGAGCACCTCGGCCCATTCGACATCCATGCGTCTGGCAAGCTGGGCATGAGCATCGAGGTGTCGGTACTCACCGTGCACCGGGACGAAGGCCTTGGGGCGAGTCACGTTGAGGAATGTCAGTAGCTCGTCTCTGGCCGCGTGGCCCGACACATGGACGTGGGAATTGCGGCCGTGGACGACTTCGGCCCCGCGGCGAATCAGATTCGAGATGACTTTGGACACTGCCGTCTCGTTGCCCGGGATCGGCTTCGCAGAGATGAGAACGGTGTCGCCCTCCCCCAACTCGACGAACTTGTGACGGCCCTGTGACATCAGCGACAGAGCCGCAAACGGCTCGCCCTGACTCCCTGTCGTGATCATCAGTTGCTGCTCCGGCGGGTAATCGTCGAGGTCTTTGATGTCGACGACGGAGCCATCGGGCACATCGAGTAGGCCGAGACCGCCCGCGATCGAGGTGTTCTTGTGCATCGACCTTCCGAAAAACGCGATCTTGCGTCCGGCCTGAATCCCGGCATCGGCGATCTGCTGCACACGGTGCACATGCGAGGAGAAGCAGGCGGCGATGACTCTCCCATCGGCATCATTGATCACGTCGCGTATCGGCTTGCCAACGGAGCTCTCGGAGGGCTCGAACCCAGGCTTCTCGGCGTTGGTGGAGTCGGACAGGAGAAGGCGAACCCCTTTGCGTCCCAGGGCAGCAAAGGCCGGCAGGTCTGTCGGCCGTCCATCGATGGGTGTCGGGTCGAGTTTGAAGTCACCGGAGTGAAGGATGATTCCCTCCGGCGTGTCGAGAGCAACCGCTGCCGCCTCGGGTATCGAGTGGCTGACCGGGATGAGCATGAACTTGAACGGACCATGGGTCCGCCACTCGTTGAACTGGGTGGGATGCAATTGTGCCTTGACCCCCAGCTCCTCGATCCGACCACTGGCGAACTCGGTGGAGAGCTTGGTGCCGAACACGGGGACGTTGACATCGCGCAGGAAGTAGCCGAGTGCGCCGACATGGTCTTCGTGGCCATGGGTGAGAATCACGCATACGACGTCGTCCTGCCTCTCAACGAGCCATGACCAGTCGGGAAAGACGAGGTCGACACCCAACATGTCCTCTTCGGGGAACATGAGACCGCAGTCGATGAGGGCAATCCTGCCGTCGATCTCGACTGCTGCGCAGTTGCGGCCAATTTCG
>QQVI01000250.1 GCA_003388545.1 Actinomycetota bacterium | reverse complement strand
GTGAGCCGCGGGGACAGACGAGAAACCGGGGCGAGGCGGCTACCGAATCCTTGGATCGCCATCCCATCGCTCATCGTGGGCGTGCTCGCAGGTCTGCTGGGCTGGTTCGTGACCGACCTCAGCTGCACCACATCCGACCCGCCGGGCGCAATCACGCATTGCTATGGATGGTCGGCGCTCGTCTCGCTCGGCTCATTCCTGGTCGTCACCGCGGGGATGTTGCTCGTCTTGGTCTTGGTGTACCGGAGCCTCAGCGAGTGGCGAGAAGCTCAAGCGCGCGGCGAAGAGCCGCCCGGACCCGGATGCGAAGTGTGATGAGCGTCAGCTATTGAGCTTGCCGTGAACCAGATCGACGGCCTGACCGACCGTCATGATCGACTCGGCCTCCTCATCGGGGATCTTCACTCCGAACTCATCTTCGAGAGCCATGAGCAGCTCGACGACACCGAGACTGTCGACGTCGAGGTCCTCCTCGAAGTGGGCATCGTCGTTGATCTTGTCGCCGTCGAGGCCCAATTCGGATACGAGAACGCCGGTTAGCTTCTCCGATACTTCATTCCTGTCCATGGTTCTCCTATCTGTGTGACAGTTGGGATAGAACTTAGAGAGTTATCCCGCCGTCTACCGCCAATACCTGCCCGGTTATGTAGCTGCTGTCTTCTGAAGCGAGGAAGGCCACCGTTGCGGCAACCTCGTCCGGCCGGCCGAAACGACCCAGCGAGATCGAATCGGCGGCGGATTCCTTCACATCTTCCGCGAGGCCGTCTGTCATGTCCGTCTCGATGAAGCCAGGCGCCACCACATTGGCTGTTATCCCGCGCGATCCGACTTCCTTCGCAACAGACTTCGAGAAGGCGATCATCCCCGCTTTGGAAGCCGCGTAGTTGGCTTGTCCCGGGTTCCCCGAGATCCCGGCCACCGATGCGATGGAAATCACCCGGCCCCACTTCGCCCGGAGCATCCCTCTCAAGGCTGCCTTGGTGCAGAGGAAGGTCGATCGCAGATTGGTGTCGATAACGGCCTCGAAGTCCTCCACGCTCATACGCAAGAGGAGGTTGTCTCGCGTTATGCCCGCGTTGTTCACGAGGATGGCAACCGGCCCGAGCTTGGAAGAGACCTCGTCGAACAGCGCCTCGACGGCAGACGAGCTCGATACATCGGCCTGGACCGCGATTGCCTCGCCACCGGCGTCCTGGATGTCGGCCACGACATCGTCGGCTGCCGCCGAGCTCGAAGAGAAGTTCACGGCGACCTGATGTCCGGCGGCAGCCAATCGGGTCGCGATGGCCCTGCCTATTCCCCTCGAGCCACCCGTAACCAGGGCGACTCTCCGCTCAGTGGATGTCAAGCCGACTTCTCCCCGAAGAAGTCGAGGTTGGACTGCAGGATCTCCATGGTCGTCTTGTCAGCGGGGGGCAGTTCCGCGTCACTGGTGGCGATGGGCGTGACTCGCTCGCCCCAACGGACGATGGCCGAGCCCCAGCTCAGTCCGCCCCCGAAAGCCGTGAAGGCAACGATGCTCCCTGGCTCGATCTGTCCCTGCTCCAAAGCCTCGGTGAGAGCGACGGGAATAGTCGCGGCCGAGGTGTTGCCATAAGACTGTATGTTCACGAATACGCGTGCGCTGTCGACGCCCAGCCTGCGCGCCGTGGCGTCGATGATTCGGACATTGGCTTGATGCGGGATGAGGATGTCGACGTCCTCCAGATCGAGTC
>QQVI01000026.1 GCA_003388545.1 Actinomycetota bacterium | reverse complement strand
ACAGACATTGTGGACTCCACCCCGCTGGCGGCTGCGGTGGGTGACACTTCCTGGGCAGACCTGATCAAGTCTCATGAACGTCAGATCCGTCAGATCACGGACTCTCACGGAGGGTCTGTTGTGAAGTTCTTGGGTGACGGTTCGATGTTGGCGTTTGAGTCTGCCCGGGAAGCTGTTCGCGCTGCTGTCGGTATCCGGAAGTCGACGCCTGAAGAATCATTCGGGCTCCGCATCGGGATTCATACAGGTGAGGTCGTTCGTACAGGGGACGATCTGTATGGAATGACTGTCAACAAGGCAGCGAGAGTCGCCTCAGCGGCAAAGGCGGGACAAATCATGATCACATCCACAACCCGAGACTTGGTCGGTTCAATGGAAGGTATCGCTTTCGGGCAGCCCACCAATGTCGCACTCAAAGGGCTCCCAGACACCCACCAGATAATTCCGATTGAGGCCTTGTAGCCCTATTGGCTCAGAGCACACATGCCGGCGCATGTCGAGCAGGGCCGTGATCCACTGCTCTGCTCGCGTTTTGACCAGAGTGTGAAGACAACGACCCACCACTCCTACAGCCGCCTTCGCTCGCGGACGCTAGCTTCATCGGTGGATGCCAGTACGAGCGGCGGTCGTAGGGACCGGGGTCATGGGTCGTCGGATGCTCGCGGAGATGGGTGGCCACGATGACCTGGAGGTCACATGCGCATGGGATGACAGCCCGGCCGTTCGCGCAGCCACGCTGACTACGTACCCCGAGCTCGAGTTCGAAGAAGACATCTTTGCTCAGTCTGTCGACCTCTTCTACATAGCGACGCCTCCCGCAACGCACGTGCCACTTGCGCGCAAGGCGACCGGCGCGGTCTTCTGCGAGAAACCTCTCGCTATCGACCTGGCTGAAGCGCGCGAGCTGGTTGATGAAATCGAGATCCCCAACGCCGTGAACTTCCCGTTCGCCACGCAGTCGGCGATCACGACACTGGAGGAGGCATTGGAGGAAGGCCGACATGGCGAAGCGCAACGCCTCGACATACGACTCTTCTTCAACACTTGGCCCCGCAAATGGCAGCAAGAGGCTGCCTCGTGGCTTGCCCAGCCGGAACAAGGCGGTTTCATTCGAGAGGTCTTCTCACACTTCGCCTATCTGACCGACCGCCTGATCGGACCCCTGCAGATCACCGAAGCATCGGTCCATCGTGGACCGGAAGGGACAGAGTCTTCCGTTCGCGCCGAACTCATGGCTGGAGAGGTTCCAGTGTTGCTGACAGGCGATGTCGGCGGAAGTGCCCCCGACTACAACGAATGGACCCTCTACGGCAGCCAGAACTCATACCGGCTTCAGGACTGGAACCAACTCACAGTCGGCAGCGATGATGGATGGCGCAGTCTTCTCCCGGACAGACCTTCAGACGAAGGGCTCAAGAGACAAATCGATGCGGTCGTTCAGCTGGTGCGGGGACAACCGAACCCGCTTCCGACGTTTGCGGATGCGTTGCGGGTGCAAGAGGTGGTCGAGTCAATCCTTGCTTTCCCGCCTGGCGGGCAGCATCAGCCGACCGGCTAGCAGGCTTCTTAGGCTCGACGGTCCAGTCCCATGTCGGCGCCATAAGCCTCACCTCAGCGGTCTGGTGGAGTCGCCGTTGGTCACTCTCACGAGTAGGCCGTACCGCAGGCGGCGTATTCTGCTGGCGACCGTTCCGAATCAAAGGTGAAATACGATGGATGGGAATTTGATCGACTCGCTAGACCAGGACGCCTT
>QQVI01000083.1 GCA_003388545.1 Actinomycetota bacterium | reverse complement strand
TCGACTCCGTTGTCGGGATCGGTGATGTAACGACGTTTGATGCACTCCGGGTGGTAGGCCCGGGCATGCCGTTCCGGATTTCCATCCACGTAGCCGTCGATGTAATCGCGGGCTGCTGACATCACGGCATCGATGTCTTCTTGTGCTGCGGAGAGCTCTGTCGGGGCAAGTGCCATGGTGCGTCCTCGCTTCGGGCTTGGAGATGTCTGAGTCTCGCCACGGGTCACCCTATTGACTCCGATGGGTGGAACGGGGATGGGCTACCAGCTGGCCCTGTTCTCCTTGCGGACCACGAATCTGAGACCCGACCAGGTCTCGTCGATGGCACAGACCTTGTTGTCGACCATGCCGGTCGGAAGGAACAATTCCCGCATGGTGTCCTCGGTCATGTCCGTCTCGACACCTGATGACTTCTTCGGCCAGGCCACCCAGATCGCCCCTTCGGCCGGGATCTGAGCCATCGCTTCGTGGAACAGGGGCTCCATGACAGCGGCTTCAGTGGCGAAGATGATGTGGATGTCGGATGCCTCGATCCGATCATGTGTCTCGACCCCCTCAGGGAGTTCGCCGAGCGTGGTCGCGAAGTCGGCCGGAGCGTTGATGATCGCGACCGTCATGCCTTCTTTCATCCCCAGCTTCTTGGGCAGTGGGGTCCCGCTGTAGCCGCTCAACCTTCCTCACCGATCGTCACTCGCCAACGCCCCGGATCACCGAGCACCGTCTCCGCCGCGATGCGTTGCAGCGCCGATGCCTCACCGGAGGTGAGGCCACCGTAGTAGTCCAGGCCATGTGGGCTCTCGCCGAGAAGTGTTGCGTAGAACACACAAGCGGCCAGATAGCTTCCGGCAATGCTGGGATGGCTCCCGTCGGGCTCGTAGAGATCGAGCACGGGGTGCTCGACCCGAACCGATCGCCATGCTTCGCCGACCGGAGCAACCACGCCGGCGAGCTCGACGGCGATCGACTCGTAGCCCTCGGTCAGAGCATCCTGCATCGAAAAGTAGTTGGCGTGCCCGACGTCGCTGAAGCCCCCCGCGTAGCCCCAGGTGAGGAAGAGCACGGGAGTGGCTTCGATCTTACGGATCGACAGATTGAGATCTCTTGCGGCTGGATACATGCTGCCCACCCGTTCCGGTGGGTATGACGGGACGATGCTCTGTTCTTGGAGCACCACATAGTCCCAGTCACCGTTCTCGATGGCATCGATCGTGGCAGGTGAGTCGGCGTGGTCCTTCAGCCACCAACCGCCCGTCGCGTGTGTCGTGACCCGAATCCGGTGGCCTCCCGAGGCTGCGAGGTCTTCGATCATGTCGCCGAGATTGTTCCCGTAGGTGAAACTGTTCCCGATCATCAGCACTTGTGTCGCCTGTTGGTTCATCCAGGCAATGCCGATGACAACAGCAGCGACAGTGACGAGCAGGGCGAAGAGGTACTTCATGGTGAGACCTGATGATTATCGGCGCGATGGAAGTGCTCATGAACGACAAGAAGTAATCAGCACGCGCCGACACGGACGGTCTTCCGTCTCCTGCGTGCGTTTCGGCTGTTGGTTGAAGGGCTGGGAGTCTGGCGGGCCGTCGTTGACGGCGGCTGTCAGGGTTGGCGTGGCCCGCGGATTTCTGCTGGCTGTTTGAGGACGACTCATCCATTTCTCCCCCCGGAGGCGGATGCCGAACGGGGGGAGTACTCCGAGCCTTTGGCGAGGAGGGAGGGGGGAGCGCTGACTCGTCGTGGAATCGAACACGATCCCGATTCTTGAGCACC
>QQVI01000080.1 GCA_003388545.1 Actinomycetota bacterium | reverse complement strand
GCCCCCGCTGCGGGGGAAGCCCCAGTCGTTGAAGAAGCTTGCCGGGCCCACCGGGCACACCCAGCTGGCGCCAGAGGGGACAGTGAGAACCTGTCCGGACCGGATGACGTTCGGGTTCTTGATGCCGTTGATCTCGACGAGCTTGGACACGGTGGTGGCGTGTCGGGCTGCGATGTCGTTCAGCCGGTCACCGGATTTCACCGTGTACGTGGTTGTGCCTGGCGTACCTGCCGCCACGAAGCCAGGGCCGTCCAACCAGAGACGTGTGCCGGTGAACACCGTGTCGCCTACGATTCCGTTGGCCGTTCGGATCGAGGCTTCGCTCACCCCGTACTGCTTCGCTATCGAGGCGAGCGTGTCACCACTCTTCACCACGTGGTAGTTCCCGCTGCGTGAGCCGGGATTGTTGGCTGGGGGAGCAGTAGATGACGAGCCACCCGTTGACCGTGAGCCGGCCGAGCCGGAAACGACTATCTCCTGGCCTATGCGGATGAGATCCGGATTGGCCAGCGAGTTGGCCTGGGCGAGGTCGCGTGCAGTAGTTCCGTATTGCGAAGCGATCCTGGCCAGGGTCTCGCCGCGTGCGACGACATGGACGACTTCGCTTCCTGGTATCACGATGGTTTGTCCCGGAAAGATCAGGTCGGGATTGGCCAGGTCGTTCGACTCGATGAGCTCCTGTAACGAGACTCCATGCTCCTGTGCGATCCGGGAGAGGGTGTCGCCCCGCTGCACGGTGTAGTCGACGGAGAAGAGGGCAACGAGCAGAGCCAACACGGTGGCGACGATCGCTGCTCGGGCGCGACGATTCTCAGGCATGAAGGTCCTACTCCTTCAGCCCCTGACCCACTCCGCAATACGAAGACTAACCGCCGAGTTCGCGATTTCCAGCAATAACTCGCAATTGCCCGCAGGCCGCGTCGATCTCCTGGCCCCGTGTGTCCCTGACGGTAACGTTGACACCTTCTGCTTCGAGCAGGGCGGCAAACCAGTCGATCGTCCTTTCCGATGACGCCGTCTCTTCCGTCAGCGGTGTCGGGTTGAGCGCTATGAGGTTGACGTGCGCCCGGAGCCGCCTGGCAATGGCGGCAAGCTTGAAGGCTTGGTCCTCCGTGTCGTTGACGCCGTCCATCATCGTCCACTCGATCGAGAGCCGCCGGCCCTTCTCCTCGAAGTACTCCCGGGACGCCTGTTCCAGGTCGGCCAACGGGTAGCGCTTGTTGATGGGCACGAGACTCGTTCTCAGCTCGTCATCGGCGGCATGGAGGCTGACTGCCAGATTGACCTGCCACGGCTCCCGGGCAAGACGCCTGATCCCGGGGACGATTCCCACTGTCGACACCGTGATCGAGCGGGCCGACATCCCCATCACGTCGATCATGCGGCGCAGAGCTTCTCTGACTCGGTTGTAGTTGGCCAGCGGCTCTCCCATGCCCATGAAGACGACGTTTGTCAATCGGTCGGGGACTCCGGGCATTCCGATCTGGCGAAGGAAGGCCCGAGCGTATGCGACCTGGGCAACGATCTCACCGGGCTCGAGGTGGCGCTCGAATCCAAACTGGCCGGTGGCGCAGAAGGTGCAGGCGAGTGCGCAGCCGGCCTGGCTGGAAATGCAGAGGGTCGCCCTCGTCGGGTACCCCATGAGCACTGCCTCGATGGCTGCGCCGTCGGGCGCCCGGAATAGCCACTTTCGCGTCCTACCGTCATCGGCCGACCGGTCCATCTCGACTCGAAACGGCCAGAGGGAATCGCCTATTGCCGCTCTG
>QQVI01000050.1 GCA_003388545.1 Actinomycetota bacterium | reverse complement strand
CGAAGCTCCGACGTGCCGATTCGAGAATCTGACTTCGAGCGTCCGGGGCCCCCGACGATCTGGGGCCACGCCGCTTGCTCACGACTTCACCAGGTCGACGAACGCCTCCTCGAGTGTCGCGGGCCGACGATCGATGTCGTCTGCTGTCGTCTCCCCAGCAAGCGCCGCCCTGACATCCTCGAGTCGAGCCCCGGGAATCCGGAGGCCACCTGCATCAAAGACGACCCCGAAGCCGGCAGCCACGAGACGATCGAACACGGCCGGCGCATCGGGCGAGCTGATCACCACAGTGCTCCTCCCATCGATCACGTCCTCAACACCTCCCTCTGCGACAACCCGGCCCGAAGCAAGCATGATGAGCCGATCACACTGTTCCGCCTCTTCGAGATGGTGAGTGGTGACGAGGACGCCTGACCCTCTCTCGGCGGCGTCGCGAATCGTGTCCCACAACCGGGCGCGACCGAGCACTCCCACACCGGAGGTGGGCTCGTCCAAGACGAGGATGTCCGGATCGTGGTCGAGCGCCGCTGCGAAGGCGGCCTGACGCTGGTAGCCCAGGGGAAGGGTCCCCACGGGATGATTCATGGGCACATCGACGAGGGAACGCTGCTCTCGCTCGACCCCTTTCCCATAGACACCGTGCTGAAACGCGAGGTTCTCCGCGACTGTCAGATCGGTGTACAAGCCGAGACTCTGCGGGACGTAACCCACCCGACGCAGGACATCGCGGTTCGGCGCCTCGCCAAGGAGCACGACCCGACCGCTCGTGGGCGCAACCAGCCCGAGGAGGCACCTGATCAAAGTCGTCTTGCCCGCTCCATTGGCTCCCAGCAGACCGACCACCTCACCAGCGGAGACAGACAACGACACATCACGAACGGCCTCGACGTCGCCAAAGGCCTTTCGCAAGTTCTCGACCCTGGCCAGCGCGGTCATCTTCGGCCTCCTGCAGCAAACGTCGCCGCAGTGAGCAGATCGGTGAGATCCGGCTCGAGATGTGACGCGTCCGCGGGTCGTTCGCCGGTCTCCGACCAAACACGCCACTCCGGGCCTCGCCTCCATCGCTCCGCCGCGTTCGGCTCCTTCATCGATCTGTAGATCTGGCCAGGGACTCCACGGCGAATCTCCTCGAGACCACCCTTCGCCACCGCCCTGCCCGATTCCAGAGCGAGGATGCTCCCTGCGCGTGCCGCCTCGTCGAGGTAGGTCGTGGTCATCACGATCGCAGTGCCCTCGGCGGCCTGCTGGGAGACGAGCCGCCAAAGCTCGGACCTGCTGACGGGGTCGACACCAGTCGTGGGCTCGTCGAGCACGAGCATCTCGGGGCGCGCAACCAGGGCCATCGCAACTCCGAGCTTTTGCCTCATGCCACCGGAGAGGTTCGCCGCCAACCGATCGGTCGCACCATCGAGCCCTGTGGCGGCAATCAACTCGTCCAAACGCGACCTTGCCTGGGCGGTGGGCATTCTGTGTGAGTCCGCAACGAACTTGAGGTTTTCCACGACCGTGAGGTCGGGCCAGGACCCGGAGGAAGCCGGTTGATACCCGACCGATGGGCGCGGCGGCAGTCGAAGTCTCCCGGCCAGTGGTCGCACCAATCGTCCGAGAACACGGGCGAGCGTTGTCTTGCCCGCACCGTCTCCGCCAACCACCGCAGCGATTTGTCCCAGGCCAACTTCGAGATCGACGTCCGCGAGGGCGGGTTCGCCCCCGATTTCGACATGCAGGCCGAGGACTCCCCAGCTCATGCTGCCACCCCGGCTGGCTCGGTATCCGGAGTCGCGGCGG
>QQVI01000111.1 GCA_003388545.1 Actinomycetota bacterium | reverse complement strand
CGAATCAGTGGGTCAACTCGTACAAGAGGCTCGTATCCGGCTACGACGCTCCGATTTATGTGTCATGGGCGCGCAACAACCAATCGGCGCTCGTGCGCGTTCCTTCGGTGAAGAAGGGCAAGCCATCGAGCGTGCGTGTGGAGTACCGGGCCGCCGATGCCGCCTGCAACCCATATCTGGCCTTGTCCGTGATGCTCGCTGCGGGTCTCGCCGGAGTGCGCGAGGGCTACGAGCTCCCTCCCGAGGTCGTCGCCGACGTCGACAGGCTCACTCCGTCCGAGCGAGCTGCGATCGGGGTCAGACGACTCCCCGACACGCTGGCCGAGGCTCTCGACAAGATGGAGGAGTCCGAGCTCGTTGCCGAAGCTCTCGGAGAGCACGTGTTCGGTTGGTTCCTTCGCAACAAGAGAGACGAGTGGGACCGCTATCAGAAGCACGTATCTCGCTACGAGCTAGAGACCTACCTGCCGATTCTGTGATCGTCGCCGTCTTCCCTCCGGAGCCCTCGGACTCACTCACCGACAGCCTTGGATTCGTCACCAGCCAGATCGAGCATCCCAAGACCCTCGACGCCTCGGAACCTGCTCTCCACGACGCCGACCTGGTCGTCGTAGAGCTTGGAGATCAGCCGATGCGACGACTGCGAGAGGCAGGACGGATCAGTGAGGATCTCGGGATACCGATTTTTCTCGTCGTCGAGCCAGACCAGCTGGCGCTCATCGACACAGATTCCCGGTTCGTGGACTTTCAGATGGCACCCGTCGACCCTGCGGAGCTGAGGCTGCGCCTCCAGCGAGTTACGACCGAGCATGGTGAGGACGAGGTGATTCACTTCAAAGACCTGATCCTCAACACCTTGACCTATCAGGCCGAGTTGGGCGGCACCCCCGTCGACCTCACCTACATGGAGTACGAGCTGCTCCGCTTTCTCGTCGAAAACCCGACGCGGGTCTGGTCGAGAGAGCAGCTCCTGTCTCGGGTGTGGGGATACGAGTACTACGGCGGGGCGCGGACCGTCGACGTCCACATCCGGCGACTTCGCTCCAAGCTCGGAGAAGAGCGCTCCTCATGGATAACCACGGTGCGCTCCGTCGGATACCGGTTCGGCTGAGCAGCCGCTCCGGGCATACACTCGGACCATGGGCTTTCGCACCAAGCAAGTACACGCCGGCGTCGATCCTGACCCGACCACCGGAGCCATCCTCACCGCAATCCACCAATCGACCACGTTCGTCCAGGATTCGGTCGACGAGTACATGTCGAAGGGGTATTCCTATGCCCGGGCCGGGAACCCGACCGTCCGCGCTTTCGAGGAGAAGATCACCGCCCTGGAGGGCGGGCTCGATGCCACCGCCTACGGATCCGGGATGGCGGCGACCGTTTCGGTGTTCCTCGGGCTGCTCGAAGCCGGCGACCACATCGTCATCGGCGATGTCGTCTATGGCGGTACCTACCGGTTCGCCGACCAGTTTCTCCGCAAGTTCGGCGTGGAGGTCAGCTTTGTCGACGCCGTAGACCTCGACGCACTCAGGGGATCGCTGAAAGCGAACACCAAGATGATCTTCACCGAGACTCCTGCGAATCCCACCCTCAAGCTCACCGACCTCGAGGCAGTTTCGGCCATCTCCGTCGAAGCCGGTGTGCTTCACGTCACGGACAACACGTTCCTCACGCCCTACTACCAGCGGCCTTTCGAGCTCGGTGCCGACATCATCATTCACTCCACCACCAAGTTCCTCGATGGGCACAACGCCACGCTGGGCGGTGCGGTAGTGGTCAACGACGCCGAGCTCCAGGA
>QQVI01000283.1 GCA_003388545.1 Actinomycetota bacterium | reverse complement strand
CGCCGCCGGTTGGGCACCTGCATCCTTGGCGAAGGGGTCATGAGTCACGTTGCCGAGATGGAGCAGACTGACTGGAGGAGGTGGCGGGAGCACTCCGGGTGAGGGAAGTTTGGACCGGGCCACCTCTCGAGGCTGGCCCCGCCCGGCGAACACAACCACTTCGTGCACGTCGCCAATGGGCAGGCTGTGCTTCTTCTGCCGGAGGACTTCCATCGCCTCGTCGAGGAGTATCTCGTTCAAGACTTCGTCGTCTTCGTCGTCCAGCGGAACATCGAACGACACGCGCGCCTCGTTGCCCACCACGTGGAATTCAGAGACGGGAGCTCTGGAGGCCTCAGCCGTCCCGGCACCACCGGCGGAGTCACCCTTCTCGACCTCCTGCAACTTCTGCTCGGCCCTGTTCCTCAGCCAGGCGCGGCCGGCGAACAGCAGCACCAGGACAACTACCAAAGCCAGGATGGCTTCAGGCATCAGACTCTCCTTCGTCGGCCGGGTTCTCTTCTGAGACTAGTGGGGACTCGGCCATCTCAAGTATCGGGATCTCGGCGGTCGGCTCGTCCGCCCCTGAGTTGAGACGGTCGATCATTCTCTGCTTCGAATCCGACGTGCCAAAGGCCGTTACGACGTCTTGGGCCCGAAGAAGTGTGGAGCCTCGTGGCACGAGAACCTCTCTCCCCCGGCGCACCGACACCAGTGTCGAGCCCTCGGGCCAGCTCACCTCCCCGACCCTTCGGTTGTCCGCAATGGACCCGGGCGGTATCCGAAAGTCGTAGTAACCCGCGCCCGGATCGGTTCGCTGGGCGAGACGGGCGCGTTCGAGCCCGATATCGGTCGATGAGCCGAGAGCCTCGTGATAGGCCCGCACGGCATCTTCCCGGCGGAAGAGGCCTACGAGCCGCGCCGGCTCATGCTCGTCGACGACGGGGAGCCGGCCGACACCGAGCACCGCCATTCGCTCCAACGCCTGGGACACGGGTGTGCTGGGCACGACGGTCACCGGTCGAGGCGTCATGACATCCGAGACTCGCACCGTTGCCGGGTCGCCATCCGATCGATTGATGTCCGTGACCGTCACTATTCCGACGAGCTCGCCGGAGTCGACGACCGGAGTTCCATGCGATCGGGCGGCGGACAGTTGGGCGCTGGCATGCTCCAGAGAGTCGCCGGGCGAGGCCACGTAGTCCGGCGGTCTCATGACCCTCCGGACGTCAATGGTGTCGAGGAGATCGACCTCCCCGGCCTTTCTCACCTGGATGCCCATTCGCCTGAGGGCAAGCGTGTAGATCGAATCTCGGGAAAGCCTGTCGGCGAGAAAGGAGCCGAGCACGGCGGTGAGCATGAGGGGAAGGATCAGCCCGTAGTCCCGGGCCCCGGTGATCTCGAAGACGATGAGGATCGCAGTCAGAGGCGCCTTGGCGACGACAGCGAACATCGCAGCCATGCCAACCACGGCAAACGCGCCCGGCTCGAGGTCGAATGCGAAAACCGGCTCGAATATTCGGGCAAAAGCCGTGCCGACGGCGGCCCCCATGAACAGCGAGGGCATGAACGCGCCGCCGGATGCACCAGAGGAGATCGTGAGCGATGTGGCCACGGCCTTTCCCACCGCCAGGAGCATCAGCACCCACCACAACTCGCCACCTCCGACGATGGCAGTGATCCGCTCCGAGTTCAGAAGCGAGTTCGTCACGTCCTGACCTGTTCCGAAGAGGCGAGGCTCCAGCATGAGAAGCCCGGCGACCATCAACCCGGCGACTACGGGGCGCAGCGGGCCGAGCCGGGCGTCGTACCTGGCGGCCAGCCCCTCGGTCCAGTCGAGCACCTTCAAGAAGAAGAGGCCGATG
>QQVI01000260.1 GCA_003388545.1 Actinomycetota bacterium | reverse complement strand
CAAAGGGAGGCGAAACCTCACCCTCTTGGGACAGGCGGAAGACCTCTACGAGTTGATTGGCCGGGAGGTGGCGGCCGTCGCGGCCCGCCACCGCCGACTGGTGCTGAGAAAGGTTGGTGATGAGGCGGCGCCAGTGTCTCCTCTTGCCCCATCACTGAGGGAGTGGGGGTTCGCACTCGATCCCAAAGGTCTCGCCTACCGAAAGTAGCTCATTCCAGCTCTGGCCAAGCCCTGATTGCCTCGTCGACCACCGAGCTGAACTTGAGCCCCATCAAAACGACGCCTGCCGCCCCCGCCTCCCGGGCAGACTGCTCCATCTCGCCGACCACTTCCCAACCCATCTTCCGGCCTACGTCAGGGTCGAGGTCACCGAGCCTGGCTTTGAGCTCTGGAGTTGCCCGGACGGCGCCGATCGACTCCATCTGCTCGACCCATGTCAGGCTGAAAGGCGGAATGATCATGAGATAGACGGGTGGGTCGCCGTCCTGAATGTTCAACTTTGCGAGATTCGGCTCGACGACTGCCGGGTCCATCACCGGCCCCGATACGAAGAACTGGGCACCAAGGTCGATGCGACGGCGGAACTGCCACTCGCGGAACCTGGTGGGCATCCCCACCTCGAAGTCGGGTAGATCTCGTTGGAGCTCTCGAAGGTGCTCCACGATCTCGTAGTGATGAGCCAGGTGATCTATGTGTGGCACGGTGTCACCGATGACGACGAGGAACGAATCGACCCCATTGCCGAGGGCACCCCGTACCTCTGATTCGATGGCAAGGATGTTTCGATCGCGCGTCGACACGACCACTGTCGGGTCGACATGAGGCGTGTCATGGGTTATCCGGGCCGAGAAGGCGTACGGAGACACCCGAATCCGACCGAAGACATTGTCCGTGACCAACACGTTGGTCCATCCGGTCAGGTTCCGGTGGCTCATGTCGGGCAACTCGGGAGGATTCACCTCCGCAATCCGCACCCAGCCGCTACGAGATGTCAGCATTCCTCACCTCTCGCGCCCTACGGGCTATGAAGTACTTGGCCTGAGGATGGTGGCAGATGATTGCGGACGTCGTCTGCTCGGGGTGATATTGGTATGAGGTGTGAGGGCCCACGTCGATTCCGATCCGGTCGGCCCCGAGGATGTCAGCGACCCTCTCGTTGTCTTCTAGATCCGGACATGCCGGGTAGCCCCATGAGTACCGTCCACCCCGATACTTCTGTCGAAACAGACCGGTGAGCGTCGGGCCGTCTTCGTCGACAAATCCCCATTCGGTCCGAATCCGGTGATGCCAGAACTCCGCGAGCGCTTCCGCCATCTCAACGCCCAAACCATGTAGATGCAGGTATCGCGTGTATTCGTTCTCAGCAAACAGTGACGCCGTCCGCTCCGATATCTCAGGCCCCATCGTGACTATGTGGAAGGCGGCATAGTCGACCTCGTCATCGACGGGGCGGAAGAAGTCTGCGATGCACAGATACGGATCCTCTCTCTGACGTGGGAATTTGAACCGGGTCAGCTCGGTGTCACGGTCGGTGTCGGTCCACAGGATCAGCTCGTCGCCTTCCGAGTTGGCCGGGAAGTACCCATAGGCCACCTGAGGCCTGAGCAAACCCTCGGATCGGGCAAGCGCCATCTGCTCTCGAAGCATCGGGGCGAGTCGCTCCTTGAATGCCCGATCGTTTTCGTCCTTCTCCGGTCGGTATTGCCACTGGTTGCGGTACAGGGCTGTCAGATTGAGATAAGGCACGATCTCATCCAGGGGTATGGTCCGGACGATCCTGGCTCCGAGGAATGGGGGCACGAAGATGGGGTTGTCCGTCTTCACCGACGGCGAGCGAGAAGGCGCAGTCTCGTTGGCAACGACGGTC
>QQVI01000046.1 GCA_003388545.1 Actinomycetota bacterium | reverse complement strand
GAAGGTGCGCGCCAGAGCCGCACGCTGGCGCATCCCGCCAGATATCTGACTCGGGTAATAGTCGCCAAAACCTCCGAGGCCGAAGCGCTCCATGATCTCATCGGCCTCGGCCCTGGCCTCAGGTCTGGGTGTGCCTTTGACTACACGGCCCAAAGCAACGTTGTCACGGAGACGCTTCCACGGCATGAGCAGGTCTTTCTGGGGCATGTATCCGCAGTGACCCAGCCGGTCGGTGCGGCCGTCGACCGACACCTCACCCGAATCAGGTTCCTCCAATCCGGCGATGATGTTGAACAGAGTCGACTTGCCGCATCCCGACGGGCCGAGAATGCTGACGAACTCGTGTCTTCCGACCTCGACCCCAATGGAGTCGAGAACATGGGTCGTCTTGCCGTCACTCCGGAACGACTTGGAGATGTTGTCGGCGTGAATTCGCGGCTTGTCTACGATCAGATCTCTCCGGTCTCGCGACCACCACCGGGCCCGATGAAAAGCCCGGTGGGCGGTCGATCGACGTTACCTACGGCAGGAACTCGGTCGTAATCAGGTCCTCCGGCCTCGACTCGAGCACTCCAACCTCCACTGCCCAATCGAGGTAATCCGAGATGGACTCATCGGAGACCTCCCCGAATCCACCGTTCGGGCCGAGGAAGTGGGGCTCGACATTGTCGAATTCGGCGCTCGCAAACTCCTCATCTATCCCCTCGGCGAGACTAGCCAGATGCCCAATGGCCTCCTCCTGGTTGTCCAGGGCGAACTCGTACCCGCGAGCAACCGCGTTTGCGAATCGCTGGAGGACGTCGCCGTTGTTTTCGATCGTGTCAGTGCTGGCGAAGAAGACCAGCTCGGGATACGGCGGCGCGCCGTACTCGTCCGGCCTGAAGACATTTGGCGACTCCCCCTCTAGCTCCAACACCACCGCTTCGGCACTCCAGAATCCAACGGCGGCATCAACCGATTGCCCGATCAGGTTTCCGACGGCGTCGAATCCGATCGTTATGAATTCCACCGTGCTGACGTCCACCCCCGCCGACTCCAGAATGAACTTGGCTATCGCCTCGTCTGAGGGAACACCGGTGACTCCGACCACGGAATTGTCCAGCTGGCTCGGATCAGTGATCCCGATCGCGTCGGTCGACATCAACGCCCCGAGCGGCACTTGCTCGAGTGCGAGGAAGATCTGGATGTCCTCGCCCTGCGCCCGCAGCGAAGCTACATCACCGATCGGGGCAATCCCGATGGTCGACTGGCCCGCTAGCACCAGTCGGAGGGTGTCTGCTGACGACGTCGGTGCCTGAATGTCGATGTCGATGTTCTCTTCCTCGAAGAACCCTTCGGCATCTGCGGAGTACAAGCCGGCGTGGATCCCCCCCGGCACGAAGTCGAGAATCAGGCTGACCTCGGTCTGCTCGGCTTCGCCACCTCCACAAGCAGCGACCACCAGAGAGACGACCGCTGCGATCACCCCGAGCCGTAGGGCCCTTCCACTTCTACTTGACATCTGCGCCTCCTCGTTTCCAGTCGTCGGGTTCCGCTGCGCACCGGCGGACTCTCATCCCTGACTCAGACGATGCGCTCCTCTCGGGAGTGCACCCGCCTTCGTCGGGTCCTTGTGCCCCTGAGCCAGCTCTTCTTCCGGTCGTCCGGAAATCCCTGCTGTCTCTCTGTAAGAGACAATAGTCATCAGACATCGATCGTGACGAACGAAAGGGCCAGCTGTCGAGAATCCGCCAGACCTTCCCCCGCTTGCCCCATTCCGCGTCAGGTGCTGAGCGACGAAGCCACCCGGCCCGCAAATGTCGATGCGGAGCCCTGGTCGATCTCCCAGTCGATTCGAACGGTTTTTGTCGAGCCGTTGATGCCGAGCGTGTCG
>QQVI01000294.1 GCA_003388545.1 Actinomycetota bacterium | reverse complement strand
ACAGCGTCGTCGTAGCCGGTCTCGCTTTGGACGCCGATCTCGGTGGCCAGCTGCTTGCCGTATTGACGCCCTATCTGTTCGGCGACACTGGCCAGGTCGTCTTTTGAGACCTTGTCGAGTACCCGTAGCAGCAGTTCGACGAGCATCTCAGACCGCTGCGGTGCAAAGTGCACCGAGACCTCTTTCGAGGTCGCCGCGTAGGTCTTGGCAGGACGGCCCGCCCCGGGCCCGCCGCGGCCCTTCTCGGTTCCTACCTTGAGGTAGCCGTCCTCGGCGAGGCGGTCGAGATGGTGTCTGGCGACATTGGGGTGAATCTCGAAGAGGTCGGCGACGATCGAGGTGGTCATGGGCTCGGCCGACTCCCGAACGGCGATGTAGATGGCCCTGCGGGTGGGGTCTCCGAGCGCCGAGGTGAGGTCAGAGATTCGGTTTTCGAGCGTCGTGGTGTCCATGAGGGGTACCGATCCATCAAAACTATAGTTTCGGAGAGCTTTCTATCCACTGCCGCCGTAGGGGAAATCCATGGCCACCGACAATCCAGACAACGCCCCGCAAGGGGATATCTTCGACGCGGTCGCCGCCGTCGAGTCGCCGTTGATGCCTGGCCGCACCCTTGGTGAGTTGGGCCAGGTCGTCTCGGTGGACAAGACCCTGACCGGGAAGATCAAGGTGAGTCTCAAGCTCCCTATGCGCAGCCACGAGCTCGACGACTCGCTCAAAGAGGCTTTGCGCCCCCATGGTCGCGGGGCCGACGTCGACATCGAGATCATGACCGATGCCGAAGCAGCCGAGATGATGAAAGGCCTGCTCGGCGAGGGGAAGCCGGGGATCGGGGAGCCTGGATCGTCGACCCGCGTCGTGGCCATCTCGTCGGGTAAGGGAGGCGTAGGCAAGTCATCAGTGGCATCCAACCTCGCTGTCGCTCTCAAGCGGGCCGGGAAGAACGTCGGCGTCGTCGACGGGGATATCTGGGGTTTCTCGATCCCGAGGATGCTTGGTGTTGCCGAGCCACCCGTGATGATGGGCGAGAAGATCGTGCCTCCAGTCGCACACGGCGTGAAAGTCATGTCGATGGACTACTTCGTGGGCGATGACAAAGCCGTCATCTGGCGGGGTCCCATGCTGCACAAGGCAATCGAGCAGTTCCTCAAGGACGTCTTCTGGGATGACCTCGACTTTCTCATCGTCGACATGCCTCCAGGCACCGGGGACATCGCGATATCGATGTCGCAGTTCCTGCCTCGAGCCCAAGTAGTCCTGGTGACCACCCCTCAGCCGACCGCACAGCGGGTGGCGAGAAGGGCCGCGTTGATGGCCGCCGAGGTCGATCAGGAGGTCATCGGCGTCGTCGAGAACATGTCGTGGTTCACCGGAGATGACAGCAAGCGGTACGAGCTGTTCGGGTCTGGAGGCGGTCAAGCCCTGGCCGAGGAGCTCGGTGTGGAATTGATGGCGCAAGTGCCCCTGGTTCCGGCCATGGGTCGGGGTGCCGATGAGGGCGCCCCCGTCGAGATTGCTGCTCCTGGCTCTGAAGCGGCTGAGGCTTTTGCGCAGCTCGCATCGGCGGTCGAGGCGAAGCGGCCCCGGATACGCACCAACCCGGCCCTGGTAATAACGAATTGAAGCCGCACGTCTCTAGATCTCTCTCCTCGCTGTCGGCGTGGGTGTTCGGGCTCGCCACATCTGTGCTGCTCATCTCGATATGGGGCCGTGCCGTCGTCGTGGATGCCGACGAATTGAGCTCGAACCTGAGGCCGATCAGCCAGAGCGAGGAAGTATCGGGCAGGTTCACCGACTGGATGGCCCAACAGCTCGTCGAATCCGGGATTCCAGAGGAACAGGCCGAGTCCGCAGCCGAAGTCTCGGTCACCTTGCCCACCGTCGAGAAT
>QQVI01000129.1 GCA_003388545.1 Actinomycetota bacterium | reverse complement strand
CGATGTAGAGACGTTCGTCGTCGGCGAGGACGACTCCCTCGTCGAGAAGGGCGCCGTCGGCGAGCTGTTGGTGAGGGGACCGACCGTGATGGCCGGATATTGGGGCGATCCGGAGCTCACAGCTCGCAAGCTCACTCCGAGCCCGATCCCTACACATCTGGGCGACAAGGTCTACCGCACGGGTGATCTCGTCGAGGAGATGGAAGACGGCAACTATCGGTTCATCGGCAGGCGGGACAACCAGATCAAGAGTCGTGGCTACCGGATCGAGTTGGGCGACATCGAGGCTGCGCTGAGTGCGCATCCAGCGGTGGTGGAGGTCGCCGTCGTGGCGATCCCGGACGAGATGATCTCCAATCGGATTCTCGGCTTCGCCGCAGTCTCCGATGCCATCACCGAGTCGGAGTTGCAGCGATTCTGCGGCGACAGAGTGCCCAGCTACATGATCCCCGAGTCGATCGCTTTGCTCGAGTCACTCCCGAAGACCTCGACCGGAAAGATCGACAGGCGGACGCTCGCCGACACCGTGGAGGCCTGAGGCCTACTTGTTGCTCTCGACCAGCTTTGTGATCGTGTCGAGGTTCTGGAAGTTGTCGAGGTTGATGTCCTCGGGGTCGATCGAGACTCCGAACTTCTCCTCGATGAAGCTGACGAGCGTGAAAATCCCGAGGGAGTCGACGATCTCCTCTTCGAGTAGATCGACACCTTCCAGATCTACGTCGTCGCCTTTGACGAACTCGTCCTGGATGTATGTCTTGATTTGATCGCGTACGTCTGCCATTTCCTCAACCCCATCTGCCGTTTGCCTGGCTTACGGATCGAAAGGCTCGCATCTGCTTCAGCCGGTGTCAACACCGAAATGACTTGATCGGTCGGCGACCATGACGACCGACTGCTCTCCCCGGTGGACCTCTATCGTGTCTTTGTCCTCGAAGCCCACCGATTGGTACAGACTCCGCGCGCCCGCGTTCTCCGAACCGACGACGACCTTGACCCTGTCGATGCCCGCCGCCGAGAGCTCGTCGAGCAAGCGCGTTGCCAGAGCTGCTCCGAGCCCCCGTCTTCGATAGTCCGACGCCACCGACATGGAGAGAAGCTCAGCTCCCGTTTCCTGATGCTCAGCGTCGTAGGTGGCGGTCTCCCAGAACTTCCGCAATGCCGACGGCCTCACCAGGCGTGGCAAAGCCACCAAGCCTGCCGCGAAGCCCTTGGTGGCAGCGAAGTGCTTGTAGAACCGGCCAACGTCCTTCACACCGGAGACGAAGCCGACAGGACCGTATGCATCGGCAGCGACGATGACCTTCGAGTCCGGGTACGAGATCATCGATGCATAGAGGTGTCTCAGAAAACGCGGGCCCAAGCTGCTCAGGAATCCCGTGCCGATGCTGTCGGCATGGAGGCGGGCGATGATGGCCGCGTCCGCAGGGAGCGCCTCGCGCATGACCACTTCCGGAGGCTCCGGGGTCGGGAGGTCGTCGTAGCGGCCTGTCTCGCGCAGTGCCGTCAATTGAGCTGAGATCACAATGTGCACGATCTGTCGCTCATCGAAGTCGCGCAACGCCTTCGCCCGGGATGCCTTCCCCATCTGCTCCCTGAGTTGAGGCGAGGCTGCGAGCTCGTTGATAGCCCCGGCCAAGGCCTTGGAGTTGTTGACAGGCACCAGGAGCCCGTTGTAGCCGGGCTCCACCACCTCCCGGCAGCCCCGGATGTCCGTTGCGATCACCGGGAGCCCCATCGCTGCCGCCTCCATGGCGGCTCTTGGGAAGCCTTCACGATGGCTTGCCAGGACGAAGACGTCCATGGCGCTGTACCACTCGTCGATATTCGTCTGCATACCGGGCAGGTGAATCCCCCGGTCGCGGGCGGAAGCAATGAAATCGGAGTCGAGAGC
>QQVI01000145.1 GCA_003388545.1 Actinomycetota bacterium | reverse complement strand
GCGGAACCCCGCACGGTGACCCCCCAGTCATCGGCCGAGGTCGGAATCATCTCCAGTCTCGGATAGCGAGCCAGGACCGTGGAGGCCGACTTCGCTCCCCAACCCGGAAGCCCCGGCACGCCGTCTGCGGTGTCGCCGACGAGGGCGAGGTAATCGGGGATCGACTCGGGATGGATCCCGAACTTCTCGACCACACCATCCTCGTCGATGATCTTCTGCTCTCTCCTGTTGTAGGTCACAATCTGAGTGCCGATCACCGTCTGGGCCAGGTCCTTGTCATGGGTGCAAATCACGACCTGATCGACATCGTCTACCCACCGCACCGCCGCGGCAGCGATGGTGTCGTCAGCCTCGAACTCGATATTCCGCCACACCACCACGCCGATTGCCTCGAGGGCTTCCTCGGCCAGGGGAAACTGGGCAAGGAGCTCCTCGTCCATTCCGGCAGAGCTCTTGTAGGCCGGGAACATGTCGTTCCGGAAGGACTCGATCACGGTGTCGAAGCTCGCAGCGAGATGGGTCACTCCCGGCTCGCGAAGCAGCTGAAGCGTCGAGTCCACGATGCCCATCGTCGCCCGAATGTCCTGACCCGTTGACGAGACGAGAGTGTCCTTCCGGCCGTAGTGGGCGCGGAACAATTCGTAGGTACCATCGAGAAGGTGGAGGTTCACGAGTCAGATCCTAAGCGCGATGCAGAGCCCGATCCCTGGGACGAGGTCGGGAGTCACTTTGGCGAGCTTGGCGAGAGAATGAGGTCGACCTATCGCCGGGTGGCAGACGAGAGGGGCCCATCCGAAGAGGAGATAAGGGGAGCATTCTCCACACTGGTAGGAGCCTGGGACCAGGTCGCCGAGTCGTTGTCCGACATTCTGAGGGATCCAGACACGCGAGAGGACCTGAAGAAGGCGGCCGGTGCTCTCGCAGGGGCGCTCGGCTCGACGCTGAGCAAGCTCGGGACCGAGTTCGGCGTCAACGACGAGGGCTCAAAGGAGGAGGAGGAATAGAGGCTCAAGGACCGGCTGCAGAGAGCTCGATCAGCCCGTTCAGGAGCCCGGCCCCGGTATGGGGGTCGTCGACTGTCATGATCAACTCGCGGCCTCCCTCGAGTGTGACGGCGAGAGCAGGACCGGAGCGCAGCACGATCGCCGTCTTGCCTGCAACGACTCGCCAGCCCCATCCTCCATACGTGGCCGGATCGGCCTCGATGGCGCGAGCCGACGAGATCGAACCCAATGGGACCTTTCTCACCGGTATGCCCCCGAGACGGATTCGCAGGCCGTCGTTCGACACCTGAGCCTCCACCTGTGAGAAGACAAGCCCCAGACCGATGACCAGGACGAATGCCCAGAGAGGGAAGTCGGGCACGAAGACGATCAGAACGATGGCAACCACGAACATGCCCAGTGGCACCCCTTTGACCCGTGCCCGACCCACCCAACTCACCCTCTCGCCGGGCTCGACTTCGATCACTTCGTCGCGGGCGTCGGACCGGGTGACGACTTTGAGGGGATACCAGTGGCGACCGATGACTATCCCCGAGGCGAGAGCCAAGACCGGTATCGCGAACAGGGCGGTGATCGAGAGCAGGCCCACTTCTTCGGCCAGTCGCCAGTCGTCGATGCCGTAGTTGGCCGAAACCGTGACCAGGACGATCGCCAGCGAGAGGCCCCCGCTCATCCCTACCGTTGCGAAAGCTTCCATCGACGGCTCACGCCCGACCGAGAAGATCGGAGCGAGAGCGAGCCCGATGAGGGCGATCAGGAAGGCGCTGACGGGCAACACCCAGAGAGGGGCAGAGCCATCGGGCACCCCGTCGAGCCCCCAATGGATGGCCACAGGATCGGGCAGCACCGGTAGGGCAACCAAAGCCACGGCTACCGCGACGACGGCCCAGCCTGCA
>QQVI01000233.1 GCA_003388545.1 Actinomycetota bacterium | reverse complement strand
CGTGATCTACTCAAACAATCCCGACCGACATCCAGGGCGGCACGGTGCGGTTGGTCGCGGTAGCGTTGTCGGCGGTGGGATCGCTCGTTGAATCGGTAGCCAGGTCCTTGAACGCAGCACCGAGTGCGTCAACGGTGAGGCTGAATCGCGGGGAGACCCTCATCGCCCAAGGTGACGCCTCCGACACGGTCTATCTCCTGATCGATGGCTCCCTTCAGGTGTCGCGCGACGTTGACGAGGCAACCGCGGTGATCGCCGAGATCAGCGAGCCGGGCAGCCTCATCGGCGAGATGGTCGCAATCGGCGGCGGCCGACGAACGGCCACGGTCACTTCAACCTCGCCCAGCGAGCTGATCGCGGTGGACGTCGACGACTTCCAGCGGCTCCTACAACAGGAGCCCGAGCTCACAGATCTGCTGGTGACTGTGGCGATCAGACGCGCCGAGGAAGCAGAGCTGGTCGAACTCCTCGCCAGACACTTCGGGCTGGTCGACCGGGCAACCCTGATAGCCACTTGCAGCTCGGTTGAGTGGCGCACCCTGGCCGCCGGAGATGTCCTGTTCAGAGAAGGCGACCCGTCGGACTTCGTCTACTTCGTCGTGAGAGGTCGGCTGATCACCACCCGGGCAGACGATGAGGAGGATGAACTAAAGGTCGGGGAGATCGGACGTGGAGAGGTTGTCGGCGAGATAGGCGTTTTACGTCATCAACCCCGGTCAGGCACGGTCAGAGCCTCCCGTGACACTGTGGTTGCCGGGATGCCCGAAGGGGCCTTCCTCGGGCTGATCGAAAGTCAACCGAGGATGCTGATCGAGATGTTCCTCGATGCGCTGGCACGATCGGACAGCCCGCGCTGGCACTCCGCCCCGAGCACGGTGGTGGGCCTGCTCTCCGAGCCCGGGCTGGACATCGGGGCCATCGTTGCGGGGATCGGATCGGGGCTGAGCGACTTTGGAGTGCTGCGTCATCTCTCGCGGGACGTTGTGGAGCGCGCCCTGGACCAACCTGGCGTCGCCGACTGCGGCCGCGGCAGCCTGGAGGAGGTCCGGCTCTCACGGTTTCTGCATGAGACCGAGCTCGCTGCCGACTTCATGACCGTAGAGGTGGGGAACGAGCCCGATCAGTGGGCTCTGCGCGCCG
Organism: Actinomycetota bacterium; assembly: GCA_003388545.1. Classification (GTDB taxonomy): domain Bacteria; phylum Actinomycetota; class Acidimicrobiia; order Spongiisociales; family ZC4RG35; genus MA-ANB-1. The sequence goes on along the minus strand of QQVI01000233.1, from coordinate 782 downwards.
TCGGGATTCTCGACCATCTCCTCATCTCCTGGTCTTCGTGACCCCCTCGATCTCGAAGCGCACGTTCAACCAGCTCGAGGCCATGGCAAGTCTCGCCGGGCCAGCCGTTTCACGCACTTTGGTGATAGTCGACCAGGACGATGGGGCACCGACGGGGTCGGCTGCTCTCAGGAATGGAATGGGAGCCTCTCGCGTCATCCATATACGCAAAGCTGACTCAGTCGACCTCTCCCGGCTCGCCCGGGTTGCAGTTGGTCGCGCCAGCTCGCTCGTCCTTGGTGGAGGGGGAGGACGCGGTTTCGCCCACATCGGCGTGTACCGGGCTATGCAGGAGTTGGCCATCCCGGTCGATCTGGTCGTGGGTGCATCGATGGGCGGCGTACTTGGAGCGGCAATTGCCGATCGCTGGACCGCCGATGAAGTGGTCGCCTGGGCGGAGGATCGCTTCGGTGACTCGCTCGACTACACGATTCCGCTGGTCTCGCTGGTCAAAGGCGAGAAGATCGCGCGATTCGCCCGGGAGCGGTTCGGGGAGCGCGACATCGAGGACCTGCGCCTCAGCTACATGGCAGTTTCGACCGATCTGACTTCTTCGCGTATGCATGTCCACGACAAGGGGTCAGTCGTCCTGGCGATCCGGGCGACCAGCGCGATTCCCGGGGTGATGCCACCGGTTCCCCTTGGCGACGCTCTCCTCGTCGATGGCGGGGTCCTCAACAACATCCCGATCGATGTCGCTCGAGCCGAGGCGCCAATGGGAACGGTCATCGCTTCGGATGTTG
>QQVI01000228.1 GCA_003388545.1 Actinomycetota bacterium | reverse complement strand
CATCAACAACCTGGGGACTGCAACACTCGAGTGTGCGAGGATCGACGGAGGCGAGCACACCACGGCCACCTATCGGGTGACCTGTCGACCCCGTGGCGTCTACAGGGTTGGGCCGACTGAAATCCGAATCTCGGACCCCTTCTCTCTCGCCTCAACGAGAGTGGCGACAGGCCCGGTAGACCGGATCGTGGTCTACCCCAAGGTGGAAGACTTGACGAGCTTCCCGATAGTCCGTGGCCAGGATCCAGCAATGCAGGCTTCGAGGCCCGAGCACTCGAGGAGAGGCGGCGAGGACTTCTACACACTACGGGAGTACCAACGCGGCGATGACCTCCGGCGAGTGCACTGGCCTTCCTCCGCCCGAACGGATGAGTTGATGATCAGGCAGCTGGAGACGCCATGGCAATCACGTGCGCTCGTCCTGCTCGATGTCCGTGCCGACAGCTATGAGTCCAATCTGGCGTTCGAGAAAGCCGTCTCCGGAGCAGCCACCATTGTCACTCATCTGGTGTCCTCGGGTTTCGATGCCGACCTCTGGGCTGGCGACGCCGACCCGATCGATGCCGCCCGCTACAGGTCTGCGATGGAGCGGCTCGCTCTCGTCCAACCCGACCCTGCGATCGACATCGAGGCTGTTGCCACACGGATCAGGCAAAAGGGCGGTGGTGGCGCTCTGATCATTGTCACCGGGGTTGCAGACCGCTCCCTTCTCTCGGTGCAGCAGCTTCTGGCACGCGACTACCCCACCACGGTCTTGATGTCGGCATCTGCCAGCACGTCTCAGACACTGGTCGGATTCCACCGGCTCGGTGTCACGACGGTTTCGGTTGCTCCGGACGAGCCCTGGGCGCCCGCATGGTTGAACGGAATGAAGAAGACATGGTCAGTGACACACTCAGCCGTGTAGCAGGGCTTGCTGCTTTCGTCCTGATGGTGGCCCGACTCGGGCGACTGTTGGAGTCGGGTGACGGAGCCCCTGCGTGGCATCTCATTCTGATAGCAGCGGCCTTCCTCGGCGGTGTGGTCTGGTGGCTGCTCTCGCAGACAACGACCTCTCGCTCCCTCATGGGCTGGATATTCGCTGCCGCCGGGTTCCTTCTCTTCCTACGAATCGCAGTGCCACAGAGCCTCGTGGCCGGGTTCTTTCCTGGGACGGCGACACCCGGCGCTCTGATCACAGAGATGAGCGAGTCGTTCGACATCATGCGCTATGCGGCATCGCCCGTGTACCCGAGCTCCGGTCTCGTCGCCATCCTCGCAATAGTCATGTGGGCCATCGGAGCGCTGTTCGTTTGGGGCGCTTCCGGCGGCCCGGTCGCTGCCATGTCACTGCCTTCGATAGCTATGTACCTCCAATTCGCCGTCATCGATCGGGTCCCGGGCGGACGCGGCTGGATGGGGCTGGCTGCGGCCGTCTTTGCCCTTGCCATAGCGGCCATCGCCAACGATCGCCGCACCTCAGCCGGGCGCGTCCGTGCCTCCGACGGGCGGCCTCTTGCCCGACACGGCAACAGCTTCGCTCTGGCCATGGCAGCCGTCGTCGCCGTCTCTTCATTCGCCCTCGTTGCGTCTGCCTCGAATGCGATCGACGAGACCGGTGCAATCGAGTGGCGCGCCGGAGGCGGATACGGTGCGGGTACCGGTGGCATCCGCTTCGATCGCAGCGTCTCCCTGCAGAGAAGCCTGATTTCGCGAACGAACGCCGAGCTGTTTTTGGTGACCGTTGACGAGAACGCACCACCTCCCGAACAGATCTACTGGCGGCTCGAGACGCTTAGCGATTACAACGGGGAGTCGTGGCTGCCGGGCGACGTCAGCCTCGAGCGGTACTCACCGTCCAGCGCAGGCGGCAACCCGGAGCACGAATATGCCGGCACCGCTGTCACTTTCACCCAGCGGATCCGAGTAGAGAAGCTGAGGG
>QQVI01000211.1 GCA_003388545.1 Actinomycetota bacterium | reverse complement strand
CTCCAGCCCGAGCATCGTGCGAAGGTGGATCGAGCTGGCAACTTCGATCCGATCCGGTGGGTAGCCGTCGATCTCCTTTGCCTGAATTGCAAGCGCCGGAATCTCCCCGACTATCTCTATCCGGGAGATGCGATAGACACTCTGACCGGTGGCCGACTCCCATGCGTCACCAAGCCGCGATGCCGGTATGGTCCACTGACCCGGGGAGTCGAAGTCCTGGTCCAAAAGCAGATTGAGCGTCCCCGGGATCACGCGCATGCCGCCCGTGAGAGCCTGAATCACGCCCACGACCGTGTCGGTCATCCGGCTGGCGGCAAGACCCTGGCCTGACACGACCTCGCCGGTGAACTCCATCTGGACGGAGTCAACCGCTCTCGTGCTCGAGCCTGTCACACGCAGAGGCGACGAGCTCGGCCTGGAATAGCGCCGGGTCTCCACTCTCATCACCTGCCCCACTGGCTCTTGAAGCACGCCAACTTGCTGACCACGAAGCGTAGCAACCGAACACGGTGGAAGGTCGACGAGGTCCAATCTGTACAGTCATCCGCTCTCGTCCCCGAGATCGAGCAGATTGAGGTAGGGCTCGGCCGTGACCGGGGCCTCCGATAGAGCCCCACTTGGCAAAGGGACGTTGGTTGGCCGACCCTCGACCCTGAACCCGACGGAGTCGATGCCCGGAAGCGACGTCAATGTGAGCACGAACTGGGCAACCGCCAACAGCTCCTCTTCGCCTCCTACGGACGTGAACCCGGCACTCAGGTCGACGATCGCGACCGAGCCGTCACTCTCTACGCCGAGAAGCATCGTGGCGGGAGGGATGGCTGTGCGGAGTTGGGACCGCTCCTCCGGAACGGTGGGGCCGTCGAGCAGCGAATCGATCACTCCGTGGAGATCCGCCGTTGCGGGCAGGTCTCTCGTCACCGGGACCAGCCGATCTGTGCGCACGAGAAACATCAACATCGCGACGAGGTCCTCGCCGTCAGACGCCGCCACATCCTCTGGCAGTTCATATTCGATTTCGATGGGTACGGGGCCTGCGTCAAGCGGTACGCCGCATGCGACGACCAAGCCCGCTATCCCAGCCAGGAGGAGGCGTCTCATAGTTCGACCACCGGCACCTCCACGACGAACCTCGCGCCGCCACCCGGTCTTCCCTCGATCCGCACCAACCCACCCTGGAGACGGGCGTTTTCCTGGGCGAGAGAAAGGCCGAGACCACTGCCCTCGTATTGCCCGGTCCGGGGGGCATCCTGACCGCGAGCGAAACGCTCGAAGATTCTCTCCCGCTCTTCGATGGGAATACCGGGCCCACTGTCCTCGACGGCGATCAGCACGGCGTCACGACGTCCTTCGACGGAGAGGCGGTCAACGCCGCCGGCATAGGATTCAGCGTTGTCAATGAGATTCGCGAGGACACGTTCGAGCCTCATTTGATCGACGAGCACCGTCGAGCGGGTCGCTGGCTCGTCGATATCTACCGGGATATCTGGCCGTCGGAGCCTGTTGAGCAGCCAGCCGAGGAGAGTGGCCACCGGCACGGGCTCGAGGTCTACCGTCGCCACGCCCGCGTCGTGTTTTGCGATCTCGATCAGATCGGCGACGGTCCGCTCCAACCGCCGGACATCGCGAGACAGAAGGTCCAGCGCCTCCCGACCTTGTGGAGTGAGCTCGTCACGCCGTCGCTCGATCACGGAGAGGGAGGTGACCAGTGTGGTGACGGGGGTCCGCAGCTCATGGGCCACATCAGATGCAAATCGTGCCTCCCGTGCGATCCTCTCCTGTAGCGCATCCGCCATCCGGTTGAACGATGACGTGAGAGTGAGCAGATCGCGGTCCAGAGTCTCGTCAATGCGGCTCTCCAACTCTCCGGCCGCGATCTGTTGGGCAACACCTGCCACCTGGTGCAAGGGCTGAAGCACGCGGCCGGCCATGATCCATCCAAGGAGGGCTCCAGCAATGGTGGTCCCAAGCCCGGCGATCATCAG
>QQVI01000275.1 GCA_003388545.1 Actinomycetota bacterium | reverse complement strand
CAAGGGGTCAGTCGTCCTGGCGATCCGGGCGACCAGCGCGATTCCCGGGGTGATGCCACCGGTTCCCCTTGGCGACGCTCTCCTCGTCGATGGCGGGGTCCTCAACAACATCCCGATCGATGTCGCCCGAGCCGAGGCGCCAATGGGAACGGTCATAGCTTCGGATGTTGCTCCTCCGCGTGGTCCTGGGGCGCACGGCGACTACGGACTATCTGCCTCAGGTTGGCAAGCGCTGCGATCACGGTGGGGGCGGAATGACACCCGATATCCGAGCATCTCGGCAGTGTTGATGCGTTCAATGATCACCGCGTCGATGCGGGAAAGGGACGCACAGGTGCGCGATGGGCTTGCCGATCTCTACCTCGACCTGGACATCCGCGGAGTGTCGATGCTCGAGTTCGACTCACCGCGAGCCGTGGCACAGCGCGGATACGACGCCGCGATGCCCGTGCTGGAAGCCTGGCTGGCGGCGCAACGGAGCGATCGGTCGGAGAGCCAACCGAACCACGCTGCCGTTCGGACGTAGAAGCCCCTGGTCAGTCCGGCGGTAGGACCATCCAGGTGAGGACAGAGTCATCGAGCCAGAGACGACCGATCTCCATGGGCCGATCGCGTGGATACGCCGGGTCGATGGGTTCGGTGAAGTAGCCGGTGAGACGTTCCTGACCGGGCTCGATACGCGCCGTCATGAACCCGAAGTAACGCCCGACGCGCGGGAAGAAGGCCTTGTAGATGGATTCCTTAGCCGAGAAGATCTCCAGGGTCATCTCCGCCTTTCGGGCTGCGTCCAGCTGCCGGAGGCGAGCCTGCTCGTCTTCCCGGGCGATTTTGGTCTCGAGGCCGGGGAAGTATCGGTCCCTGTTCTCGAGGTCGACTCCGGTGCCTGCCGAGTCAGAGCTACGTCCCACCAAGGCGATGGCCAGATTCCTACTGTGCGTGATCGATCCAACGACACCTGACGGCCAGATGGGCTCCCGACTGCTCCCCCGCAGTATGGGCTCGGGCTCTCTTCCAAGCTGTTCGAGAGCGAGGTGCGCCGCGTGACGGCCGAGCCGAAACTCAGTCACCCTCCGCGGCAAAGCTCCCGGTGAGAGCAGTCGCTCCTCCTCGGCAAAGATCTCGAATTCCTCGCCCGCGGAGCCGTCGAAGGCAACGAGCGCGATGCCTCGCGGCAGTGAGTTGGTGACCGGGGAGAGGTTCATCTGTGTAGGCCGACAGACTAGGTCGAGACCTCCCGACGGATTCATCGGCACGGCTACGACGACCAAACAGACTGATAGCATTCCGATCAGGAAGGCGGTTCCATTCGAAGGCTGGAAACGACCCGGGGAAAAGGCGGGAGATCGATGAGGGGTAGGCCGTGACGCCTCGTGCCGGCGGGTATGAGCTAGACCACACGCAGCTATCGCCTGCGCAACGGAGCATCTGGTTTCTCGACAGGGCCGGCAGCGGGGGCTCATACAACATCGCGCGAGCCCGCAGGCTGATCGGACCGTTGGACATCTCAGTGCTCGAGGACGCACAACGTTTCGTCGTCGACCGTCACGAGATCCTCAGAACGAGATACGTCGAAGTCGATGGAGTCCCTTCCCAGGTCGTCGACCCACCCGGCCATGCAGACTTCGACGTCGTCGAAGTCGAACCCGGCGATCTGGAAGCTTGGCTCGAACAGGAGGCCGACAGGAGCTTCGACCTCGCCTCGGACCCGATGTGGCGATGTCGTGTTGTCCCGATCGAGCCTGACAGCCACATCCTGCTCGATGTGGTCCATCACATAGCGGCCGACGGGTGGTCGATCCCGCAGATGCGCATGGAGGTCGGTGCGTATTACAACGCCGCCAAGGAGGGCCGGACGCCCGATCTGGAGCCGGCGATCCAATATCGCGACGTTGCCAGAGCGCGCCTGCACGATGAGGTTGCAGCCGATCTCGAATACTGGAGGTCGGCTCTAGAAGACGCCCCCGAGACGATCACCCTGCCCGCGGAC
>QQVI01000251.1 GCA_003388545.1 Actinomycetota bacterium | reverse complement strand
GGCCTCTAGCCCAGACCACGGTGGCGATCAGAAACGGCTGGTGACGGCCGCTCAGGTCGGCCGCCATCTCCAGCAGCTCCGCTCTCATGCCTACTGGGCGCCCTGTATCGCGTCCCAGACTTTGTCTGCCGTCAACGGCATGTCGATGTTGCGAACCCCGAGATGCTCGAGAGCGTCGATCACTGCGTTGACGTACGCAGCAGGCGACCCGACCGTGGCCGATTCGCCCACACCCTTGGCGCCAATCGGGTGATGCGGCGACGGAGTCACCGTCTCTCCCAGCTCAAAGCGAGGCGTCTCCCAGGCAGTTGGGATCAGATAGTCCATGAAGTTGGATCCGATGCAGTTCCCGGACTCATCGAAAGTGATGTACTGCATCGACGACATGGCATATCCTTCGGCGAGGCCGCCATGGATCTGCCCGTCAACGACCATGGGATTGATCCGCACGCCGCAGTCGTCGACGGCCACCATCCGCCGCACCTTCCACTGCCCGGTGGCCGGATCGACGTCGACGACGACGATGTAGGTGCCGAACGGGTAGGTCATGTTTGGCGGGTCGTAGTAGTGCACACCTTCGAGCCCCGCCTCGACCCCCTCCGGGACATTGGTGTAAGCGGCGAAGGCGACGTCTTGGATTGTCACCGAGCTGTCGGGGTCGCCTTTGACGTGGAACTTCCCGACTTCCCACTCGAGGTCGTCTTCGGACGCCTCCAGCAGATGGGCTGCGATCTTCTTCGCCTTCTCTCTCAGGTTGCGAGAGATCATTGCCGTGGCGGCTCCCGCCACCGGGGTGCTGCGAGAGGCATACGTCCCCAGCCCGTAAGGGGTGTTGTCGGTGTCTCCTTCAACGACCTTGATGTCGGATGCCGGAATCCCCAGCTCCTCGGCCACGATCTGGGCAAACGTCGTCTCATGCCCCTGGCCCTGGGAGCGGACGCCCAGCTTGAGGATCGCCTTCCCCGTCGGGTGGACCCTCAACTCGGCGGAATCGAACATGCGAAGGCCGAGAATGTCGTAGTCATCGCCATGACCGGCGCCCACGACCTCCGTGAACGAGGCAAGTCCAATCCCGACGAGACGGCCTTCTTTGCGGGCCTCCTCCTTCTCCCTCTGAATCTCGTCGTAACCGACCATCTCCTTGGCGAGACGTAATGCCGCCTCGTAGTCGCCGGAGTCGTAGACGAAGCCGGTTGGAGTCAGGTATGGGAACTGCTCCTTTTGGATGAAGTTCTTCGAGCGGAACTCTGCCGGGTCCATCCCCAGCTCATACGCGGCGTTCTGGACGAGCCTCTCGATGAGGTACGAAGCCTCTGTCACCCGGAAGGAGCATCGATACGCCACACCGCCCGGAGCCTTGTTCGTGTAGGCACCTTTGGTGCTCACATAGGCAGCCGGGTAGTCGTAGGAGCCGGTCACTATGTGGAACAGCCCCGCCTGGAACTTGGTCGGCTGGGCGTCCGAGAAGAAGGCTCCCTGGTCGGACACCATGTCGACCTTGAGAGCGAGGATCTTCCCCTCTTCGGAGACAGCGAGCTCGCCGTGCATGTAGTAGTCGCGAGCGAATCCCGTCGAGATCAGGTTCTCCGTACGGGTTTCCATCCACTTCACCGGCTTGCCGATCACGAGGGAGGCAGCCGTGGCCACCACATAACCCGGATAGACCGGCACCTTGTTGCCGAATCCCCCACCGATGTCTGGCGAGATGATCCTGATGTTCTGCTCCGGCAGCCCGGCGACGAGCGCGAAGACCGTGCGGTGGGCGTGTGGGGCCTGAGACGTCATGTACAACGTGGCCTGGCCCGTGGCCGAGTTCACGTCGGCGACGATCCCACAGGTCTCGAGTGGCGACGGGTGTGAGCGCGGGTAATGGGTATCCAGCGCGACCACCTTGTGGGCCTTGGCGAAGGCTGCCTCGGTGGCCTCCTTGTCACCCGACTCCCACTCATAAACGAGATTGGAGCTCTGATCCTCCTTGTCGTCGCGAATGATCGGGGCATCCTCCTCGAGGGAGCGTTGCGGATTGACGATGGGCTCCAGATCCTCGT
>QQVI01000108.1 GCA_003388545.1 Actinomycetota bacterium | reverse complement strand
GAGAAGATGGGTGAGATGATCGATGGTCTGCTCGCAGTAGCCCGAGCCGAGACGGCGAACGCCTCGCCGACGCCAATCGACCTGGGGGCACTCGTGGCCAGGAAGTCGCGGGAATATGAGCCGGTGGCGAGTGACGCCGGGATCGAGATCATCTCAGCTCCCGAACAGGCAGAAGTGAATGGAGTTGAGCTGGCCGTGGAGAGAGCATTCTCGAACCTGATCGACAACGCGGTGAAGGTCGCTCCTGTGGGTTCCCGGCTCACACTGGCTTCGGGAGAGGTGGATGGTTGGGCATTCCTCGCCGTCGACGATCGCGGTCCGGGGCTGAGCCGCGACCGCGACGAGATGCCAATCGGGCTCGGCCTCTCGATCGTCGAGCGGGTGGCGGCCTCCCACGGCGGTGCGCTGGCTTCCTATTCAGGTAGCTCGGGTGAGGGGACGACAATGGTGATGTGGATGCCGACCGGGAGATCAGATATCCCACATCCGAATTACTCACCCTTAACGAATGTCTAAAGAGTTGCCCCTAACTTTGAGGGTGCCAGAAGGACAAAGAGCTCAATGACAGATTTCTCCCCACAACACGAACCAAGACCTGCCGAGAAGAAGTGGCTGCCCCGCCTGCTTCTCGCCTTGCTGATCGTTGGTTCCGTTGCCGGAGTGACGTGGCTCGCGGTCTCGAATCCGCCGGCGACGACTCTGGCCGCCGAGGACCAGTCGACGACGACAACGTCCGAGCCCTTGGAGATCGAGGCGCCCATCTACCAGGAGGGCGTCGAGCCCATCGCCGATGCTGCCGAGCGAATCCTTCCTTCCGTGGTCCAAATCCGCACCACCGATGGCGTCGGGTCCGGCGTCGTGTTCGGCGAAGGCTTGATCCTCACAGCCGCCCATGTAGTCGCAGGCGAGGATACGGTGCTGGTGCGTCTGGAGACAGGCGAGAACCTGGAAGGCACGGTTGTTGGTGGAACGAGTGAGGCGGATATCGCCGTCGTCCGCATCGATCGCACCGATGTCCCCATTGCCGAGCTCGCTCTCGACTACAAGCCACGCGTGGGCCAGATGGCGATCGCCGTCGGCTCGCCATGGGGCCTGGCGTCTACGGTCACTGCAGGCATAGTGTCCGCCGTCGACCAGCCCCTCGGGTGTGACGGCGGGGGCAATTGTCGCTCGCTTCTTCAGACCGACGCTGCGATCAACCCCGGGAACTCTGGTGGAGCGCTCGTCGACCGACAGGGCCGTGTCCTGGGCATCAACGTCTCCATCTTCTCGTTGTCCGGTGCGAATGACGGCGTTGGCTTCGCAGTGCCGATCGACGTCGCATATGACCTCGCCCAGACCGTGCTTGCCGGCGATCCCATCGAGTTCGCATTTCTCGGAGTCGTCGGAAGCGACGTGGAGACAGGCCGCGCTGGAACCGTCATAACCGAGGTCCTGGAAGGCTCGGCCGCCGACGAGGCCGGTCTTGAGGTCGATGATCTCGTCGTCTCCATAGACGGGGTTCGGGTCACGGGCATCGCCGATCTGGCATCTCTCGTCCGCACCTACCAACCCGGAGAGGTCGTCGATCTGGTGATCGTGCGTGACGGGGAGGAGCGGACGATCGAGGTCACCCTCGGCGTGCGCGATGAGGAAACCTCCTAGAACGACTCGTCCCCTGGCAAGCAGCCGGCTCAAGCCTGATCCTCCGTAGCGGCACCTCGAGCCCATCCGCTATCATCCCGTCTGCCCGCCACATGCGGCGGGTGTCCGCGCAACAGCGAAGCCGGTTTGATTCCGGCGCTGTCCCGCAACTGTGAAGTCGTCTCGCCACCACGAGACGAACAAGCCAGGTCGCCTGGTGCCCGGACCACATAGGAATCTCGGATGAAGAGGACTAGGTGACTCAGGGAAGCCACCCGAATCTTCATCCTCCGAATCGGAGGATGTATTCATATGCGAAGGATTGCCCTTCTCCTCGTGTTGCTGGTCGTGGTTGCCGCGTGCGGGGCTGAAACCCAGTCGACGAGCTCCACGATCGACTCCACCACCACGAGCGCGGACTCATCGACCAC
>QQVI01000106.1 GCA_003388545.1 Actinomycetota bacterium | reverse complement strand
GCGTTTCGCCAACCTGGGCCGCGACGCCACCTGAGCCCTCGATCGAAACGTCCGGGCGACACCGTCCACGCCGGCTGATCGTCGAATGTGACCCAGGACGAGCGGCAACCCGAGGGCTGCCGCTGGAGGGGTACTGCTTGCCCGAAGAGCTAAATGCTCCACGAGGGGGACTCGATTACGGGAGCAAGTACTTGCTTTGAGTATTCACGAACAGGGCACCCGCTGTCCACAGGTTTTCGCCCATTTTTGAATCCACACGATCGCGCTAGACAGAACTAGCCACCTGACAGCTGTCTAACTTGGATCGTGCAGTGAGAGGCAGATCGGGATCCTCCAGGAAGGCCCTGGGTGCGGCCGTGGCCGTGCTCACCGCCCACAATCTCATACAAAACAGCATCTTCAACGAACGCGGCTACGTCGTTTCCAATCTGCTCGTCACCGCCGGCCTCGTGGGCCTGGCCCGATCCCAGGGGCTGAGCTTGGACGAAATCGGCATCGCCCCCGGTGACTTGCCGAAGACCGGAGTCGTGGCGGCCGGAATGGCGTCCGCCGGCGTAGCAGTCGTCCTGGCCAGTCGCCGATCGCCCCGGCCTCTTCTGAGCGATAGACGCGCCGTGTCCGGTTCAAGCGCAGAGGTGGCGAGGCGCGCACTGGTCAGATTCCCGCTCGGAACTGCGCTGTTCGAGGAAGTGGCCTTTCGTGGGGTGCTCCCTGAGCTCCTGGAGAGGGCGGGCTCAACGCGTCCGGACGCGATGTCGGCGGTGCTCTTCGGGTTGTGGCACATCATCCCCACCCGGCATGCCCTCCGCATCAACGAGGTGGTGGAGGGCCGGAGGCGCGTGATCCTGACCATCCTCGGCTCCGCCGCGGCCGGTCTTGGAGGCTATGTCCTGAGTCTTGTGAGGCGCTCGACGGGAAGTGTGCTTGCTCCCTGGGTCATCCATGCGACAACCAACTCTGCCGCCTACCTGGCATCCGTTGGCGGTGATGGCAAACTGAGTCGATCAGTCCGAGGCGGTCCCGAAGTCTCGATGTGATCGGCTCGCGGTCGGGCCGGTCTGGCCCTGATACTTGGAGCCGAGCTCCGGTGAGCCGTACGGGTACTCAGCGGCAGTCGTCATTTGGTAGAAGCTGATCTGGCCGATCTTCATCCCGGGGTAGATGGCGATTGGGAGCGTGGCCACGTTGGACAACTCGAGCGTGATGTGACCTTCGAACCCCGGGTCGATGAATCCGGCGGTGGAGTGGATGAGGAGACCGAGTCTCCCGAGCGACGACTTGCCCTCAAGTCTGGCCACCACGTCTTCACCGAGCCTCACCCGCTCCAGGGTGGAGCCCAGCACGAACTCACCGGGGTGAAGCATGAACGGATCCTCCCCGTCGACCTCGACGAGTTGGGTGAGGTCGGCCTGAGGAGATCGGGGATCGATCTCGGAATACTTGTGGTTCATGAAGACGCGGAAGCCGTTGGCAACTCGCAGGTCCACCGAAGACGGTTGGACGTAGCTGGGCTCATATGGCTCGATTGCGATCTTCCCGGAGGCGATGGACTCCTTGATCGACCTGTCCGAATAGATCAACACTCACTCCTCGACTTCACGTCGGGGGATGGTAGATGCCGGGATGGAACGGCCCCAGCCGGTCAGATCGACTCGACGTCCTTCCAAAACGTCTCGATTGCGTCCACGGTCTGGGCGGGGCGGTCGAAATGGGGCAGGCCCCTCGTGCCGGGGATTCGCCGAGCAGTCCTGTTTGGCCGGTCTGCAACGAACTCGGGGAGGTACGCAAAGTCGGTATACGCGTCCTCGTCATAGAGAACGAGCGTGGGAACCATCAGAGGCTGATAAAGCTCACTGAGCGCGTCGGGGGTGAACAGTTCACCCCGGATGAAGGCCAGAGGAGCATGACGGGCGTCGGGCTGTCGTGCCGTGAGGCCGGCAAATGCCGCCAGGCCCGGGTCTACCGTCGTCGCAAACGACCGGGAGAGGAAGTAACGAATCGACCAGTCCGATGCGAGTAGATCGAACAACCCCTGACCCACGAGACTGTTCTCAGTGAT
>QQVI01000269.1 GCA_003388545.1 Actinomycetota bacterium | reverse complement strand
GTGTCGTTGAGCCCCGCCACCCCACTTTCAAAGGGATCATGGACGCCAAGAAGAAGCCGGTCGAGAACAAGACACTGGCCGACCTCGGGGTCGAAGCTTCGGTCAACCAGAAGGTCACGGAGATCAAGGACGCTCCGGAGCGCTCGGCCGGAGAGAAGATCGAAGACGAGGGCGAAGCCCATCTCAAGATCGTCGCTCTGCTCGAAGAGAGGAAGGTGCTCTGATGGCTTCCGTCTGGGTTTTCGTTCAAGAAGAGAACAACGCTCCCTCGACTCTCGGTTTGGAGCTCCTCACCAAAGCCAGGTCACTGGGCGACGTCACCGCCATCTACCTCGGCGAGGGTGGCGACGAGGCTCTTGCGATGCTGGGCACGCATGGAGCATCCAAGGTTCTGCACGCCAACGCCGGCGACGCCTTGCCTTCGGCACCGGTTTCGGCGGCCCTGGCCGAGATGGTCGCCACCGAATCTCCCGACCTGATCCTGCTGGGTCAGGCATACACCGACCGTGACGTGGCCGGTCGCCTCGCGGCCCGCCTGGGTGTGGGTGTCTTGTCCAATGCATCAGACGTTCGACTGGGCAACGGTGGTGTCGAGACCGATCACGAGATCTTCGGAGGTAGCCAAATCGCGGTGGCGACGTCGTCTGACTCCCCTGCGATCGTGCTGATGAGGCCGAAGTCGATCCCGGCCGAGCCCGGAGACGGCGGTGCACCCGAGGTGTCAACCCTCGAGCTCCCCGAAGCAGGCGCGTCTGCGGCCAAGGTCACCGAGTCACATGTTGAAGAGCGAGAGGGCCCGCAGCTGGCCGACGCCGCGGTCGTGGTATCTGGCGGACGCGGACTCGGATCGGCAGAGGCATTCGAGATGATCGAGAAGCTCGGCAAGCAACTCGGCGCCGCCACCGGGGCGACCCGGGCGATCGTCGACTCCGGCTGGGTTCCCTACGCCAAACAGGTGGGCCAGACCGGGAAGACGGTCAAGCCCGACATCTACATCGCAGCCGGCATCTCCGGGGCGATGCAGCACCTGGTGGGAATGAAGGACTCGAAGACGATCATCGCCATCAACAAAGACCCTGACGCGCCGATCTTCTCCATCGCCGACCTCGGCGTCGTGGGTGACGTGCACAAGGTGCTTCCCAAGTTGATAGAAGCCCTGGAGAGTCGATAACAGGTGGCCGGGGCCGGCGAAGTCGAGAGATGGTCCGGTCTCAGAGCCTGGCTCTACTCGCTGATCCAGGGCAACGCCGCCCGCAACCGCTTTCTCGTCGAGTACGCAGGAGTCGGACCCGGTGATCGGGTGCTCGACATCGGCTGCGGCCCCGGCGCGTCGCTCCAAGAAGCCGTGAAGGCCAAGGCCGACTACGTGGCTGGCGTCGATCCGAGCCCGTCGATGGTGCGCCGTGCCGCCAATCGCGTCCCTGAGGCCGAGGTCCGGGAGGGATCGGCCGAGTCGGTCCCTTTCGAAGACAATGAGTTCACCGCCGTGTGGGCGATATCGGCCTACCACCACTGGGCCGACACCGACGCCGGGATTACCGAGATGCTCCGCGTCTTGAAGCCCGGAGGCGCCTTCTACATCGTGGAACGGGAGCTGAAGCCGGGCTCGAGTGGGCATGGCGCCTCCTACGACGACGCCATCGGCATCGCCGCAGAGATCACCGAGAAGTTCGACGTACCGGCCAAGGTCGACACCCTCGGCGCCGGACGAGCTCGCTATCTGGTGGTCACCGGCTCGAAATAGCGGAGAGTGACGCAGCACCCAGCGCTCGGTTGCTGGTCACCGATCTCTCTGTTCGAGAGCAAAGATCCCCGCAACAAAGACCACGAAGATGTGCGACGGGCTCCCCCAACCTCGATCCAATAGAACGCGAGCCTCTGAGCCAATGGCTCCCGACCGGTCATCCTTGGTCGTAGTCACCTACTGCCGCTCGAGGTGATTGGCTGACTTCCGAGAAATTCTCTTCAGTTCTCTGCTGGAAAGCGTTTTCTGTCATACCTGGTTTGTACGTTTGGTGTATGGAGTGGGAGAGAGAGTTTTCGACCGATGACCGGGAGGCCCGGTTCTTGGAGTCGGCCCGGCTGATCGCACAGTTG
>QQVI01000120.1 GCA_003388545.1 Actinomycetota bacterium | reverse complement strand
TGTGGTGCGTCGACTGAAGACTTCGACTGTGAACAGTTCGGTTCGAACCATTGGTGGGACGCCCCATACCTGGGCACCAACCTGCCCTACACGACCGGCTACGCCTGGGTCGACGGAGACCGCCAGGGATACAGCTGCGCCTACGGGTTCCTCCAAGACCTCTCCACCGGTGAGCTCATCGGCCGCTGGGCCGCCCTGCTCCCACCCGGAGCCGAGGCCTACGGCAAAGTGAACGACCGGTTCATGTCAGAAGGAGTCCGCTACTACGACGGCGAGCTCGCCAACGAAGGCGGAAACGAGCTGAGCGACCCCAACAAGGCATCGGAGTGCTACGACATCCTCTCCGACGACATCGACTACGAAGCAGTCAACACCGGGGCCGACGAACGTCCCCGCATCGGCTTCTTCAACGGCGCCGGCCAGATCATCGACATCCGCGACTACTCCAACACCGCCCTATCCAGCCCGGGCAAATTCAAACTGCTCGCCTGGGACGGCAACGAAGCAGTCGTCGGGTTCTACCCAGCCCAGAACAACAAGGCAGCCGTCACCTTCTACTACACGGCCATGGGATCAGGACAACTAGCCGTCGACTTCAACGGAACAGGCCCCTACCAACCCTGAGCCCGAGGCGAACTTGATCGGTGGCTTGGTGCAGTAGCCTCACCGCTGCATGCCCAAGCCACCGACATTTCTCATCGCTGGTGCGATGCGCTGCGGTACCACGTCGCTGAACGCCTACTTGAGGGAGCACCCGGACATCTCGGTGTCCCGACCGAAGGAGGTTCACTTCTTCGACAACAACTACGAGAAGGGGCTCAGCTGGTATCTGGAGCACTTCCCGGATTCAGACGAGAGTGCAGCCGTCGGCGAGGCAACCCCCGATTACCTCTACGACCCGGACACCCCGGCAAGGATCGCCGAAACGTTGCCGGGGGTCCGGATACTCCTCCTCTTGCGTGATCCGGTCGATAGGGCACACTCTCATTACTGGCACAATCGCAGCGTCGGCAGAGAGGACCTCCCTTTCGAAGAGGCGTTGAAGGCGGAGCCCGAGCGACTCGCCAAAGGCCGCCCCTCGCGAGCGCGATACTCCTATTTGGATCGAGGCCGCTACACCGGGCAGGTCGAACGTCTCATGGAGCACATCCCGAAGGAGCGGATCCTGGTTCAGACCTTCGACGAGTTGACCACCAACCCGAAGGGCGTCTATCAGCGGACGTGTCGGTTCCTGGAGGTCGATGACGATTTCATCCCCGACAACCTCGGCGATGTGACCAATGCGTATGTCGAATATCGCTCGGCGAGGCTACGGGACCTCACGAAGGCGTTCCCGAGGCGACTTCGCAACGCGGTGGCAGTCCTGAATCGCAAAGAGACCGGGCCATACGCCCCGGTGAGCAAAAGGGCTGCGAGGTTCATCCGCGACAATACCGCGGCGCATAACGAGCGGCTGGTGAGTCTCCTCGATCTCGATGCTCCATGGATCCGAGACACCGGGTCGAGACGCGACAAGTAGCGGGCGACGGGTTCACAAAGGCCCGGCCCTCGCCTAGGCTCCAACAAAGCCCCCACCATTCATGCATCGCCTGATCCTCGCCCTCGTAGTCGTCGCAGCAGTAGTCGCGGCTGGATTCGCAGTCGGCTCCGGTTCTTCTGACACAGATGAGACCCTCGCAGCCCAGACCGCTACGACTCTCGTCGACGACACCTCTTCGACCACCGAGCGGGCCCGCCGCAATGCGACGAGCAGCACGCTGGGTGAACCAGACCGCGATCAGCTCTCGGCGCCGGCTTTCACAGTCGATGCCTCCGAGCCTCCGACCACCCAGTCCCCAAGTGCGTCTCCGACGACTACGCCTTCTGGCGGGACGGCGAGCACAGCACCACCGGCAACCTCACCGCCCAAGATCGTCGCCGCCGGCGCGATCCCTGCAACCGTCCCATATCCGAAGGGGCTGGATAAGTACGGCGGGCACGAAGCGATTCTGAGTTGTGGTGCGTCGACTGAAGACTTCGACTGTGAACAGTTCGGTTCGAACCATTGGTGGGACGCCCCATACCTGGGCACCAACCTGCCCTACACGACCGGCTACGCCTGGGTCGACGGAGACCGCCAGG
>QQVI01000119.1 GCA_003388545.1 Actinomycetota bacterium | reverse complement strand
CGCATCCCCAAGGCGCAGGCGAGAGTGCTCGCCTCCCAGCCCTACACACGGAAGCTGATCGAAGTCATCGAAAACGTAGGCGCCGCCGGGGCGGGCATGTCGCACTCGCTACTCGAGCGACGCGACGTGAAGACCGTGGGCGTACTCATCGTCTCGTCCGACCGCGGGATGGCAGGCGCCTACGCGTCGAACATCATCCGGCTGGCCGAGACGCGGATCGTCGAACTGCAGAAGGCAAACGTGGACGTTCTCGTTTACGCCGTGGGTAAGAAGGCGCAGTCCTACTTCCGATACAGGGGTTATCGGATAGAGCAGGCCTATTTGGGCGTCACGGACACTCCTGGATACGGCGACGCAAGGGCGATCGCCAACACCGCGATGGCGGCATATGCCGAAGGCCGGATCGACTCCCTGGAGACGTTCTACACCGAGTATCAGACGGCGATGCGCCAGGTGCCGGTGAGCAGGGAGATGCTTCCGATCACGCCACCAGAGCGCGCCGAAGGTGACGGTCCCTCGGTTTCCTACGAGTTCGAGCCCTCGCCAGAGGAGATCCTCGATCGTCTCCTGCCACGTTACGTCGAGGCAAGCGTGTTCAACATGCTCCTCGAGGCGTCGGCATCGGAGCACAGTGCCCGTCGTCGAGCGATGAAGGCGGCCACCGACAACGCCGACGAGTTGATTCGCGCCCTGACGATCCAGGCCAATCGCGCCCGTCAGGCCGAGATCACGACCGCCATCACCGAGATCGTCGGCGGGGCAGAGGCTTTGGCGGAATGAGACAGGTTTGCAAGTACAACGAGATGAAGGACACAGAAGATGAGTGAAGCCGAAGGTAAAGGCCGGATCGTCAAGGTCGCGGGGCCGGTCGTCGATGCCGAATTCGCACCCGGGAGCCTGCCAGAGATCCTCAACGCAATAGAGGTCGACTTCACCCTCGGAGGCGAGCAGCACACCGTCTTGGCCGAAGTCGCTCAGCATCTCGGCGGCAACAAGGTGCGCGCCGTCGCCCTGGCACCAACTGACGGGCTCACGCGGGGAGCCGAGGTCCGTGACACAGGAGGCCCAATCACGGTCCCTGTCGGCGATCAGACCCTGGGCCACATCTTCAATGTCTGGGGCGACTCCTTGGACGCTCCTGATGAGGATTTCAGCGGCGAGCGCTGGCCGATCCACCGCACTCCGCCTGCGTTCGAGGACGTGGAGCCGCAGAAGACGGTGTTCGAGACAGGAATCAAGGTCCTCGACCTGGTCTGCCCGTACCTGCAGGGTGGGAAGATCGGCCTCTTCGGAGGTGCCGGCGTGGGCAAGACGGTCCTCATCCAGGAGATGATCAACCGTGTCGCCACCCAGCATGGTGGCGTCTCGGTCTTTGCCGGAGTAGGCGAGCGGACCAGGGAGGGAACCGATCTCTTCCTCGAGATGCAAGAGTCCGGGGTCATCGACAAGGCCGCCCTCGTCTTCGGTCAGATGGACGAGCCACCGGGTGTGCGTCTTCGCGTCGCTCTGTCTGCGCTGACCATGGCCGAATACTTCCGTGATGTGCAGCGTCAGGACGTGCTCCTCTTCATCGACAACATCTTCCGCTTCACTCAGGCCGGCTCCGAAGTGTCGACGCTCCTCGGCCGCATGCCCTCCGAGGTGGGATATCAGCCGACACTGGCCGACGAGATGGGCTTCCTCCAGGAGCGCATCACTTCGCTGAAGGGGCGTTCTATCACCTCTTTGCAGGCGATCTACGTTCCCGCAGACGACATCACCGACCCGGCGCCCCACACGGCCTTCGCCCACCTCGACGCAACCACTGTGTTGTCCCGCCCGCTGACGGCCTTGGGCATCTATCCGGCGGTCGATCCGCTCGACTCTTCGAGCCGGGCCCTCGACCCCCAGATCGTTGGAAAGGATCACTATTTCGTCGCGACGGAGGTTCAGCGAATCCTGCAGAGGTACAAGGACCTGCAGGACATCATCGCAATTCTCGGCATCGATGAGCTTTCTGAAGAGGACAAGCTGGTCGTGGGTCGTGCCCGTCGCATCCAGCGTTTCCTCGCTCAGCCGATGTTCGTTGCCGAGCAGTTCACCGGGCAAGAGGGCATCTACACGCCGCTCGAGGAGACCATCGCCTCC
>QQVI01000350.1 GCA_003388545.1 Actinomycetota bacterium | reverse complement strand
GCGTCTGGAGACGACTTCGGTGGTTTCGGCTCCGGACTGGGCGTAAACCCGCTGACCGACATGGGCGTCCGCCTTCTCAACAGCGTGGAGAGCATCAGCTCCGACATCCTCGGCGCCTTGTTCCTCGGGGCCATGATCGCCTTCTTTGGCGTACGTCGGATCAAGGACGACGAAGAGCCGCTTCCTTAGGTTCTACGTCTCAAATATGAGACGTAGCGGCACAAGAAACGACCTTCTTCACCTCGCACCCCATATCTGACATGGTCGGTGAATGGCAAACGGCGAATCGAAGGTCGTGGAATTCATGGCGGCAAATGGCGGGGTCATCACCAGGTCGGAGGCTCTCGCCCTCGGAATGAGCCCGGCGACTCTTGCGCGCCGGATTCAGGTTGGTCACCTGGTTCGGATTGGCAAGGGGCTGTATGCACAACCAGGAGTCTTGGATTCTGAGAAAGCCACCCTCCTGGCGGCAACACACGCTCTAGATGCGGTGGCTTCGCACCAATCCGCAGCCCGGCTCCACGGTCTGGACGTTGTGAGTCCATTGATCGCGGTGACGGTCCCGACACGAAAGAGCAACAAGTTTGACTCGGTAGTCGTTCACCAGTCGACCGACCTCGCCGAGGAGGAGGTGACTCGGATCGATGGGATACCGTCTACAGACCCTCCGCGGACGATCGTCGACCTTGCAAGCGTGATCAAGAGGAAGAGACTCGCCGCGGTGCTCGATCATGCTGTTCGCGTCGACCTGACTAGCTACGTCGAGGTCTCTTCGAGACTTGAGTCGCTCGCCCGGAAGGGGAAGCCGGGGGTCACGCTTCTGCGCAGCGTTCTGAAACCTCGGCTAGGTGGTTTCGTGGTATCGGACAGCACTCTGGAAACGCGGCTGTACGCGCTGATCGATAGGTCGAGCTTGCCTCGACCCACGCCACAGTATCGGCCAGCGTGGCTCAAGCCGGTCAACGGTCGGGTCGACCTCGCGTACCCGGAGCACGCTTTGTTGATCGAAGGCGACAGCCGGCGTTGGCACGGAACTCCCGAAGCCTTCCAGGCCGACAGACATCGGGACAATCTGGCGCAACTCGCAGGGTGGAGGGTCCTACGTTTCACGTGGGAGGACATCACCCAGCGCCCGAGCTATGTCGTCAACACGATCCGCAAAGCCCTTTCTGTCCCTGCTAGCTATCAAATATGAGACGCCATACCAAAGGAAAGCCCAAAACGAGAAGGCCGCCCGAGCGGGCGGCCTTCTCGACTTGCTGTGTGTGACTTGGGTTAGAAGTCCATTCCGTGGTCACCACCGCCGGCGGGCATCGGAGGATGATCCTCTTTCTGCTCGACGACGAGGGCCTCGGTTGTAAGCAGCAACGCAGCGATGGACGCGGCGTTCTGAAGTGTCGACCTGGTGACCTTGGCCGGGTCTGGGATTCCGGCGGCAATCAGGTCCTCGTACTGGCCGGTTGCGGCATTGAAGCCAAATGGGCCTTCTCCGTTGCGCACGGTCTCGACCACGACACCGCCTTCGAAGCCGGCGTTGACCGCGATCTGGCGGAGCGGCTCCTCCATGGCACGACGCACGATCTTGCGACCCGTCTTCTCATCGACAGTGCCACCACGGACCTTGTCGACAGCGTCCTGGGCCCGGAGGAGAGCAACTCCACCACCGGGGACAACACCCTCCTCAACCGCAGCACGTGCGGCGGAGACGGCGTCCTCGATGCGGTGCTTCTTCTCCTTCAACTCGACCTCGGTGGCTGCGCCGACCTTGATCACCACGACGCCACCCGAGAGCTTGGCGAGACGCTCGTTGAGCTTCTCACGGTCCCAGTCGGAGTCGGTGGCCTCGATCTCACGCTCGATCTGCTTGATGCGAGCCTTGACGTCGGACTCAGAGCCGCCACCGTCGACGATGGTGGTGTCGTCTTTGGTGATGACGACCTTGCGGGCACGACCGAGCATGTCGAGGGTGACGTTCTCGAGCTTGAGACCCACCTCCTCGGAGATCACGGTGCCGCCGGTGAGGATCGCAATGTCTTGCAGCATTGCCTTCCGGCGCTCGCCGAACCCGGGGGCCTTGACGGCGACCGAGGAGAACGTGCCACGGACCTTGTTGACGACGAGAGT
>QQVI01000292.1 GCA_003388545.1 Actinomycetota bacterium | reverse complement strand
CGTGGCCGAGTCTGTGGCGGACGAGGGCAGCCTTTTCGCCCAGGAGGGTGACTACTCGCTGGTCTTCATGCGGCGCGTCGTCGAGGGAGAGGTGCAGACCGCGATCCTGGGCGAGTCGATCGTCACCGAGCTCGAGGAGTTCGAGACCCCATTCATCCTCACTCATGCCGTGGCGGCGATCGCCGACCTGAGCGGTGACGGGAAGATGGAGATCGTTCTCGACGAGGTCTACT
The DNA here is from genome assembly GCA_003388545.1 of Actinomycetota bacterium. Classification (GTDB taxonomy): domain Bacteria; phylum Actinomycetota; class Acidimicrobiia; order Spongiisociales; family ZC4RG35; genus MA-ANB-1. The sequence goes on along the minus strand of QQVI01000292.1, from coordinate 1,920 downwards.
ACGAGGGACAGGGTTGGACGGTTTGGGAGTACGTCAACGATGACCTGGGCCCGGTTCTGCAGATCGGGTCTGGCTGCGGAGTCTGAGCGGACACGTCTTTAGCCTGCCCTCTTGTGAATTGCGCTACCCCCCGTTCTTCATATCATTGATGACGCATTGACCTTCGTCCTCGCCGTATCTGAAAGCACGGGCGCCAACTTTGCGAGTTTCGATGTCCCCATATGGGTTTGGATCTCGCTCGTGGCGGCGATCACCGTCATGCTCGTCGTGGACCTGTTGCTGGTGCACCGAACACCGCATGAGATCTCCATCAAGGAGGCGGGGATCGAGTCGGCGGTGTGGATCGGCATCGGCCTGCTCTTCACCCTGGTCATGTGGCTCTGGCAGGGGGGCCAGGCATCGGGGGAGTACCTGGCCGGATATCTGATCGAGAAGAGCTTGTCGGTCGACAACGTTTTCGTGTGGGCGGTGATCTTCAACTACTTCGCAGTCCCGAGGAAGTACCAGTTCAGGGTGCTCTTCTGGGGCATCTTCGGGGCCCTGGTGCTCCGCGCGATCTTCATCTTTGCCGGCGTCGCGTTGCTCGAGCGATTCGACTGGATCCTCTACGTATTCGGCGCCTTCCTCCTGTTCACCGCATGGCGGATCTACCGACATGATGAGGCAGAGGTGCACCCGGAGGACAATCCGGTTCTAAAGCTGGTCCAGAAGGTGATCCCGTCGACCCCGCAACTCGATGGTCAGCGTCTGTTCACGAGGATCAACGGTCGGCTTCTGGCGACGCCGCTCTTCGCTGTACTCGTTCTCGTTGAGACCACCGATGTGGTGTTCGCTGTCGATTCGATCCCTGCGATCCTGGCGGTCTCCCGGGAGGAGTTCATCGTCTTCTCCTCCAACGCTTTCGCCATCCTCGGTTTGCGCGCTCTCTACTTCTTGCTGGCAGGCATGCAGGGCCGGTTCCGCTACCTCAATGCGGGCTTGGGCGTGATCCTCGCTTTCGTCGGGGTGAAGATGCTCTTGGTCGAGGTGTATCACATGCCGACCTGGCTCAGCCTGTCGGTCATCGCGGTGGTGCTCACGGTGACGATCTGGGCGTCGTTACGGGCGGAGAAGCGGGATGAGGAGTTGTCATCGGCTGCCCCAGGTGATTCGTCTACTCGAGTCACTCCTGGCGACGACCATATGGAGGACAGCGAATGACAAGAGTGCTTGCGTTCGGTGACGACAGATCTGCCGAGGCGGATCGGTGCTGGAACTGGATCACCAGCCAGCCCTGGGATGGTTGGCGGCTGGAGATCGTTACTGCGGAGCCACCGGCCGACATGCACCCCGTGAGCCCGGAGGAGATGGAGCTCCGCCCCTGGGAGCCCGAAGACCCGCGTCGGGCGGAGGGGGTCGGCTTCGAAAGCGTCGAGACCCTCCACGCCGCGATCGACCCTCGACTCGCGCTCATCTCGAGGCCTTGGGACATCGTCGCCATCGGTCCGCGTGGCTCGGGCATGCTCAAGACGTTGCATCTGCTGACCCTTTCCGACTGGCTGATTCGTCAGCCTGCCTCGCCATTGATCGTGGCGCGTCAGTCGGGAAGGGTCAGCCGTGTGATGGTCGCCGCCGACGGTTCGGCTCACTCTCTTCGAGCTATCGAGACCTTGTCAACCCTCCCATGGCTCGACGGCGTGTCGGTGCAGGTCGTCGCAGTCGAAGACGGTCGTGTCGACACCGACGCCGCCATCGACCAGGCGTCATCGGCTCTGTCCGCAACGGGTGCCGGGATCGACGCCGTCACCCGCCAGGGCAAGCCCACCAAGGCTCTGATTCAAGAGATCGAGGCAACTCATCCTGATCTGGTGGTGCTTGGTGTCAGGGGCCACGGCGGTATCCATCGTCTCGTGGTGGGCTTGAACACTGCCGCGATCACCG
>QQVI01000091.1 GCA_003388545.1 Actinomycetota bacterium | reverse complement strand
CTGACCCAGCCCGACCTATACAGCCGATGGATGGGCCCGGAAGGCTCCACCACCGCGATCCGAGAGATGGATCCTGTCCCGGGCGGACGCTTCGCGATCACCGTGACGCTCCCCAACGGGTTCTCAGTCGATATCGAAGGCGAGTACATCACCGTCGAACCTCCCACCCGGCTGAGCCACACCTGGCTTGTCGAGGGCGACGACACCGAGACGACCGTCACCATCGAGCTCCGCCCCATGGGAGAAGGAACCCAGCTCGTCCTTGTCCACGCCGGATTCACCGAAGCGACCGACCGCGACCAGAACGACGGTGGCTGGCGCCACCAGATCGACCGCCTCACGGCGCTCCTCGAAGCGTCGTCGCCCATCCGGTAACCCCGGCGAGACCCGTTCGCGAAAATTCCGGAGCGATAAGACTCGCCCTGCGCGACCGTCACATTTAGTGTCGTTCCGACTTCCCCGACGTCCCGGATCTGACGTCATCTTCCCCGGGAAATCGACGTGAAAACGCCGGTTTCCAGCCAGGTCAGGCCTGTGGATAAATGGTTCTTGACCAATCACATCCATGTAATTACAGTGTTGAAGCCCATACAAGATATCGTGGTTGCTTCCCCTGTAGACCACAACATCTTGTGGTTGGAGACTGAAAACAGACTCGATTCCGACCCCCGTCTCCACGAGCAGAGGGCCGTTATCACCAGTGCATTGAGGAGGCACTATCTATGAGCAAAGGCCTGCGGATCAACCGCCGCTTCACCCAGGAGGGTGAGAGCCCATATGACCTGATCGAATGGTCCCGCCGGGACTCCAGAATCACCAACCCGGACGGCTCGACAGTCTTCGAGATGAAGGGCGCGGAGATCCCCGCAGGTTGGTCGCAGGTTGCTGCCGACATCATGGTGTCGAAGTACTTCCGCAAGGCCGGTGTCCCCCAATTCGACGACGAAGGCGAGCAGATCTTCGACGAGTCAGGCCAGCCGGCGACCGGCCCGGAGCGCTCTGCGAAGCAGGTCTTCGATCGACTCGCGGGGACGTGGCGGCATTGGGGTGAGAAGGAGGGCTACTTCGCTTCTACCGCCGACGCCGAGGCCTTCGAGGACGAGCTGAAGTACATGCTCGCCACCCAGATGGCTGCTCCCAACTCGCCGCAGTGGTTCAACACCGGCCTCAACTACGCCTACGGCCTCACCGGCCCCGCCCAGGGCTTCTGGTATGTCGACGGCAAGGACGGCCAGCTCAAGGCCTCCCCCGACTCATACAGCAGGCCGGCTCCTCATGCCTGCTTCATCCTGTCGGTGGGAGACGACCTGGTGAACCCCGGCGGCATCATGGACCTCTGGGTCAGGGAAGCCCGCATCTTCAAGTTCGGCTCTGGAGCAGGCTCCAACTTCTCGGCCATTCGCGCCGCGGACGAGCGCCTCTCCGGCGGCGGCAAGTCATCCGGCGTCATGTCATTCCTCAAGATCGGCGACCGCGCTGCGGGAGCCATCAAGTCTGGCGGCACCACCCGACGCGCCGCCAAGATGGTGATCCTCGACGTCGACCATCCCGACATCGAGACCTTCGTCGACTGGAAGAAGGTCGAAGAGGAGAAAGCCCGCATGCTCATCCAGCACGGCGGCTTCCCAGCCGACTTCAACGGCGAGGCGTACGCCACCGTCTCCGGCCAGAACTCGAACAACTCGGTCCGTATCACCAACGACTTCGTGAAGGCAGTCGAAGAAGACGGCGACTGGGAGCTCATCAACCGGACCAACGGTGAGGTCCGCAGGACGATCAAGGCACGTGACCTGTGGGCTCGAATCGCCGAGGCCGCATGGGCCTGCGCCGACCCCGGTCTCCAGTTCGACACCACGATCAACGAATGGCACACGAGCCCTGCAGGGGGCCGCATCCGCGCCTCCAACCCCTGCTCGGAGTACATGTTCCTCGACGACACGGCCTGCAACCTGGCGTCGCTGAATCTCGTCAAGTTCTATGACGACGAGAGCCAGGTGTTCGACGTCGAGGCCTACCAGCACGCCATCCGGCTCTGGACCATCGTGCTCGAGATCTCCGTGGCCATGGCCCACTTCCCGTCGAAGGAGATCGCACAGGGCTCCTACGACTACCGGACCTTGGGCCTCGGGTACGCCAACCTCGGCTCCCTGCTCATGCGTCAGGGC
>QQVI01000173.1 GCA_003388545.1 Actinomycetota bacterium | reverse complement strand
GCCCGGGAGGACATGAGCATCGAATTTGGTGATACCTCTCTCCCTGAGCGCTTCCATCGCCAGGTTCCTCATCGCCTCTCCGACGGCGACCTGGCGCGCCTCCTCCTCAACGAAAACCATCCTGATTGAGCCGATCAACTCACCGGCCGCCTGGGGCAGCAGCTCTTCTACTCGAGCCAGCAGGAATCCAAATGGGTACTCGAACACGGAGCCGATCACGACGAGTGTGTCCGACGAGCCCAAGGCGTCGAGGAATGCGTCATCCACAGGCTCGGGAAGCCCATCGGACAGGGGCCACATCTGGTGGAGACCGGTCATCTCCTTTTCCAAGTCGCGATACAGGGAGACCAGAACGTCGATATCTTCGTTGGTTGCCATCCGGGCGTTGATCATCTCTGCCAAAACGCTAACCGCCTCCGCCAGTGGGCAAGCCCCCATCTGGTGACGAGGCCCATCGCTTCGCGCACGATGTCGGGGCCCATCTTCGACGTGCCCCGGGCGCGGTCGTGGAAGGCAATCGGCACCTCCACGATGTTCAAACCCTGCTGCACCGCTCGCCAGGCCATCTCGACCTGAAATCCGTACCCGGAGGCTTCGGCCTTCTCGTACGGGAGTTTGCGCAACGCTTCGACGCGGAAAGCCCGGAAACCGGCGGTCGCGTCCCTGACGCCGATGCCGAGCATCAGCCGAGAATAGAGATTTCCACCCCGTGAGATGAGGCGTCGATGCAGCGGCCAATCTGGAGTTGATCCGCCTGGAACGTACCGGGAGCCGATAGCGAGATCGGCGCCGTCTTCGACGGCTTTCACCAGTCTCGGGAGGTCCTTCGGGTCATGGGAGAAGTCGGCGTCCATCTCGACCACCACTTCGGCGCCATCCTCCATCGCCCGGTTGAAACCAGCCGCATAGGCCGGACCGAGTCCCTCCTTCGATCTACGACGGAGCACCGATACACGGGAATCGCCCTCACTCAGCCTGGTGGCGAGATCCCCGGTGCCATCGGGAGAGTTGTCGTCTACCACGAGCACCCGGTATCCCTGATGAGTGACTGCCGGGACGATGTGGGCGAGATTCTCCCTCTCGTTGTAAGTAGGTATTACAACCGTTACCCGATCACTCGGCACAATCGGCGCAGAGCTGCTTTCGCTTGTTGGCCAGCTGACTGACCCTCTTCACCATGAAGCAAGACTGGCAGACGAACTCGTCCGGACGCTGGGATTGCTCTTCGACATTCATAGTGAGCTCTTCGCGTCGAATGGTTCGGAGCACTTCGACCTCGTCTACGAGGAGATTCTCGTCTTTCTCCTCGTCGAGCAATTGAAGCTCCTGTGTCTCGAGCTCTTCGAGAGCTTCGGTCGTCTCCTCATCCTCGTCGGCGTCGTCGTCATCATCGTCAACATCGTCGTCGTCGTCAGCGTCGAACTCGCCGTCTCCCAGCGCGTCGTCATCAAACTCGACGTCATCTTCGAGGTCATCATCCAGGTCATCTTCGAGGTCGGCCTCGAGATCTTCCTCGTCTATATCGGCGTCGTCGATGTCGACGTCGTCCAAGTCGATGTCGTCGTCATCCAGATCGTCGAGTTCCTCGACGTCTACGTCTGTGTCTTTCTTAGCCATTCTCTTCTCGTCCCCTCGCCAAACGCGCCGGGAGTATAAGTACAAATCTCAGATTTTGAGGTTGATTGCCGCGGGCACAACCCGACCACGTATGTCGGTATTCCCGAGGAAATCGCCATCAGCCTCCACCGGCCATGCCGGCTCGACACGAAGATCGAACTCGGCGGCGGACAGGCGCCTCACCGCTTTATCCCCGAGATGTGTCCCTTTTACCACCTTCGGCACCAAAGCGGGAGCGCGAGTCTTGGGAGTATTGGTTATTTGCACGTCGAGGCGGCCGTCTATCAGAGTTGCCTTCGGTGCCACGTTCCAGCCTCCTGCGAAGAACTGAGCATTGGCGAGAATCACAGCCAGGGCATCGGTTTCGAGTGTCCTCTTCTCCGTTGTCAGACTTATGTGACCCACAGGAAAACGGGGCAGCCGCCCGGCGAATGCAATTGGATAGCGGGCCGACCCGAGCCTCCTGCTCAATCTCGGTGCGGTCTCAGCAGCCGCGGCCCCGACGCCCGCCTGGGCCACGTTGACAAAGTGCCGACGACCCCATGCCCCTTCG
>QQVI01000202.1 GCA_003388545.1 Actinomycetota bacterium | reverse complement strand
CGGAAGATCGGGTTGTAGACCCGGCGAACTCACAAGTGCTGGCTGATTCCATTCCGGAAGCGACTCTCGAGACTGTCGAGGGTGGCGGTCATCTCTTCTTCTGGGAGTATCCCGAGCAGACGGCAACAACCATTACGGGGTTCCTTTCGTGACCCGCGGCGCCATGACTGTCGGGCGATGGATCGACGATCGGGCCAGGATCACGCCCCATCGTGTGGCTATCGACTTCCAGGGCGATGCGATCTCATACCTCGACGTCGCAAGATCATCGTTGTCGCTTGCGGCGGAGCTTCACGGTCGGGGACTGAGGAGGGGAGACCGCGTCGCGGTGCTCTCCGACAATTGTCCCGAGTTCGTCTCGGTCGTCTTCGCTTGCGCCCATCTCGGTTTGATAGTGACTCCGATCAACTGGCGGCTGGCACCGGCCGAAGTCGCCTATCAACTGAGTCACGCCGGTGCTTCCCTTCTGTTGTTCTCCAAGAGTCGTCGCGACCTTGCAAAGGCCGGGCTCGAGTTGAGCGATCGCGAGATCCCTCTCCGGCCGATTGAGGACCCGGCTTCAACGGCCGAACCACCTCCGGAGGTCGATGTCGCCGATGACGATCCTCTCTTTCTCATCTACACGTCGGGCACCACAGGCAGGCCAAAAGGTGCGCTGTTATCGCACGCCAATTGCTTCTGGACCAATACTTCGATCGACCGGCTTATGGATGTGACGACCTTCGACGTCGTGCTGCAGATCCTTCCACAGTTCCACATCGGGGGCTGGAACGTTCAGCCCCTTCTTGCCTGGTCGAAGGGCGCGACGGTTGTGCTGGAGGAGTCGTTTGATCCGGGCCGTGCCCTGGCGCTGATCGAGGAGAAGAGAGTGACGACGATGATGGGCGTCCCGGCCAATTACCTGTTTATGGCCGAGCATGACTCCTTTGATGGCGCCGACCTCTCATCGCTGCGCATGGCTGTTGTCGGAGGATCTCCCATGCCTGAGGCTCTACTGAGGAGATGGATGGACCGGGGCGTGTCACTTGTGCAGGGATACGGCCTGTCCGAAGCCGCTCCGAACGTTCTGGGTCTTCCTCCCGAATACGCCACCAAGAAGCTCGGATATGCCGGCAAGGGCTACCCGTTCGTCGACGTTGCGCTCTCCGACGGTCAAGGAGGGCTGGTCGAAGGCCCGGGCGTTGGTGAGCTGCTCGTGAGGGGCCCCAACGTCTTTGTGGGCTACTGGCAGGACCCCGAGGCAAATGCGGAGGCCATGTCTGGCGATTGGCTGCACACCGGTGACGTCGCTGAGCGGGATGCAGACGGCTTTTATCGGATCAGGGATCGCGTCAAGGACATGTACATATCGGGCGGAGAGAATGTGTATCCGGCCGAGGTCGAGTCTGTGCTCGCCGACCATCCCGACATCGTTGAGGCCGCCATCATCGGCGTGCCCGATGATCGCTGGGGGGAGGTCGGTGTCGCGTTTGTCGTAGTGAGGAGAGATGTGTCTCCTGAACAGCTCGTCAGCTGGTGCAAAGAGAGAGTTGCCACGTTCAAGGTCCCCAAGTCCTTCCGTGTGATCGATGAGTTGCCGAGGTCGGGGATGAACAAGGTGCTCAAGACGGAGCTGGCCAAACGCATCGAGGAGGAGCACGGCCGTGGCTGACGCATGGATCGAGCGGGCCGAGCCGCCAACGTCGGTGGACGGAGGAGCCCTGTCGGCGAGAGGAGAAAGGACCCGTCGAGCGTTGCTCGAGGCTGCCGAGGAAGTCTTTGGAGAACTCGGTTGGGAGACGGCCTCCATCGTCAAGATCACCGAGCGCGCCGGGGTGAGCCAGGGGACCTTCTACAGATACTTCGTCTCCAAGCAAGCGATCTTCGACGAGCTGGTCGACGACTTGAACCGGCGGGTGAGGCGAGCGATGGCTGAAGGCGCCGCTCGCGGCCTCACCCGCACCGAAGCAGAGCGCGGCGGCTTTGAGGGATTCTTCAAATTCACGTCGGAGCATCCCTCGTTGTATCGAGTGATTCGTCAGGCGGAGTTCGCATCGCCCGAGGCGCTGCACCGCCACTACGAACGCATAGCCGCCGGCTACAAGGAGGCTCTCAGCGAGGCGATGGAGAGTGGGGAGATCGGCCGGGGCGATCCGGAGGTCCTCGCCTATGCCCTGATGGGTGTTGGTGAGTTGATCGG
>QQVI01000286.1 GCA_003388545.1 Actinomycetota bacterium | reverse complement strand
ACTTCCGGATATTGGAATACTTCTTCTAGCGGGACCCCGAAGACCCGGGCGATCTTGAATGCAACTTCGAGCGAGGGCGAGTAGCGACCCTTTTCTATGGCGATGACGGTTTGTCGGGTTACACCGACTTGTTCGGCCAGTTCGGCCTGTGTCATCTCGTCGGCCTGGAATCTGAGGGCGCGAATCGCGTTGGTCACCTTGGTCTGCTTCGCCACTTCAGAATCCCCGGCGATACGCAACGATCTTGGTCACGGCGCTGACCAGCTCGGAGAGGATCAGGCCAGCCAGGATCGCGTGTGCGATCCAGAAGTGGTCGACTTCCACGATGGCCAGGCCCAAGACGAGCAATGATGCCGATCCCAGGACGTACCCGCCGAAGTACTCACCCCGTCTTTCAATGTCGCGGTCCCTCTCATCGGTTTGATCCGCAGCCTTTGGATTGGCGATGGCGACGACGATATGGCCGATGACGATGAGCACCACCGAGATCGCCAAGGTCACGAGCAGGGAACCCTGGTACACGATCGCATCAGCCTCGACGCGGGTCACCTCGGCCAGGATCCTGGCGAAATACCACCCGTTGACGACTCCCAAGCTCAGCGCTGTGATCCAGGTGCTCTTCTCTTCGAAACTCATGTCTGCTCCCTGTTAAAGATTTTTTACAGCGGGCACTGTAAAGTATTTCTGACATGCTGTCAAACAGGATTGACAGTGTTCGAGCCGACGGATCGCCTAGTCTCGAGATTCGGTACCAACCTGGGAAGGAGCAAGACCGTGGCAGAGGTGACGGGCATTGGGGGTGTGTTCTTCAAGTGCACGGACCCCGAGGCCTTGCGCGATTGGTACGCCGAGCACCTCGGATTGCCGGTCGACAACGAGGGCTACGTGGTCATCTGGTGGGGCAACGAGGTGAAGGGGTCTACGGTTTGGGGCCCTTTCCCGGAAGACACCAGCGCTTTCGAATGGCCTGAGGGCAAGCAATGGATGCTCAATTATCGAGTAGACGACCTCGACGAGATGCTCGCGCAGCTCCGCTCGTCAGGAGTGGATGTCAGCGAGGAAACCTTCGAGGACGTGAATGGCAGGTTCGGGCACTGTTGGGATCCCGAAGGCAACCGGATCCAGCTATGGCAGCCCAATCCGGGAATGTGATCAGTTCGATGCGATCGGGTCGGAGTCAAAGAAGCCGACGAGCTGCAATCCCAGGAACCCGATCCCAGGTTGGTTGGGATGACACAGGTCCCTGCGCAGTTGCTCGGCAGTCAGTGGGCCGAGATCTGGTCCGCGCGACACCAACTCGTACGTCGCTGCCGTGGTGTCGGCGATGATGGCCCCATCGTTGGGTATCGAGTTCCCGGCCGTGACTTCGCAGTCCTCACCCTCGTAGTAGTTCAGGGGAGAGATCCAAATCGGGATTCCGGGGTCGATTTCCCAGATCTTGGCCAGGACTGCATCGACGTTCTCTTGAGTGAGACCGGCCTCGGCCCGCTCACAGAGGTTGAGCCATGCGCCGTCGAACCCGGTCTCCGGGCGAAGCGGAAGGTAATGCTCGACCCAACCGTCCTCCTTCGTTGCCCAGTACTCGACGGTATGACCCGCCCACGCCGTGTTCACGAGGAGGTCCAGCTCGGAGGCGTCGAGGTAGCCACTCGCCGCATGGTTGGTATTGGAGCAGCCAACGACCGAGACGGCGTCAAATGGATTCTCGGGTGCCATGGTCGTCGTCGTGGTCTCACCAACTGTGGTGGTAGTCGTCTCAGGCACTGTTGTCGTCGTGGGCGCCGTGGTCGTGGTCTCGGGCACGGTGGTCGTCGTGGTCTCTGGCAGAGTCGTGGTTGTCACGATCGTCGTCGTGGTCGTCGGCTCTGAGTCCGGCTGGCAGAACGGTCTATCGGGCTGTGTGTCGCAGCGGGGATCTGCGGCCAGGACCGGGGTGACGAGTGCCAGTAGGAGGGAGATGAGCGCCAGCGCACCCATCATTCTCCGGAGAGCCGCTTGTCTTCCACTGGTCCGCGGAGGAGGAGTCATTGCTGATCACCTGGTCTTGGTCGTTCATGGTCACTACGACTCAAGATGCCGCGCAGTTCCTCAAAGACGCCTCAGCAACCCCTTAACAAATTCGAAAGTGGCCGAAGTAGAGCCGATCGGCTCTGGAGGTCGACCGACTCAGCCTCCGTGACTGAGACGCTCTTGGGCGT
>QQVI01000318.1 GCA_003388545.1 Actinomycetota bacterium | reverse complement strand
ACCACCGCCCCGATGAGCATTAGCGCGGGGAGCACGACAACGGGCCAGGCCGCGATGAGAACCCCGAGTGTTATGCCCAACCCCTTTCCGCCGCGCAATCGATACCACACGTTGAAGACGTTCCCTACGACTGCCGCAATGCCGCCGGCTGCCATTCCCTGATCCCCTGCGAGGCTCGAGCCGATGACGACCGCGAGCGTTCCCTTCCCAACTTCGACTGCGAGCACGACCGCCGCCAGCCTGTAACCCCCCAGCCGGCGAGCATTGTTGGCTCCAGGGTTCTTCGACCCTGCTGACCGCAGGTCGACTCCAGCCAGCCGGGCCAGGGAGTTGGCGGTGGGCAGCGAGCCGATGAGATATCCGATGACCGCCGAAAGGGCCATGCTCACGGGTCGGACACGAATCGTTGCCCCGCAGCACAGAACTGCAGGAAGTCGCAACGGTGACACCGCTGCGATGTCGTCGGCTCGAACTTCTCCTCGAGGATCCCATTGCCGAGTTGGTCGAGGTGATCCCGCGCCCCCGCCAGCCAGTCCTCATCGACGTCGTAGGTCTCCTCGTGGAGGCCCCCGCCCAGGTATGCAAAAGTGACTTTCAGCGACTCACATGGCCCGATCTCGAAGTCGACCTCGTGGCATGCGACCGCATATGCCTCGAGTTGGACCAGCCGTGCAGGGTCGCTCGATGGTCGCCCGCTCTTGAAGTCGACTACTTCCCAGTTCCCGTCTTCGGCGTAGATCGCATCGATTCGGCCTCTCACATCGAGCGCTCGACTCATTCTCAGTGTGAAGGGCGCCTCGACGCGCTTCGCCTTCGCTTCCGAGAATCGAGAAGACTGGAATGTCTGAAAGGCTCCTGGTGAAGCATCACCGTCAGGGACGTCGTAGACCTGTCTCGTGATCTCTTCGAATGCGACGTTGCCCTTTTGGGCCAGCTCGATGCGGCGGTGGATCTCGGTCCCGATGACCGCAGCTTCGTTCCGACGACGAGGTAGCCGATCCACCTCTGACCAGTAGAACTGCTTCGGGCATCCGGCATACGTGACAAGCCCGGTGACGGACACCGCTCGGCCGTCAGGCTCGGGCGGAGCACCGACATCTTCAGGGAGTCTGAACAGGCGATCAGACCACATGGCTACCTCTTTCTCATGCGCTTCTTCGACACCGAGCCGCTGGGCGGTAGTGCTTGCGTGCCCCTTCTCGGCCAGTTCGGCGGCTAAGGCGTCGAGCCAACCATCATCGAAGACCGGGTCTGGCGTGCTGACTTCTCCTTCGTGTCGAAGGATCTCGGGTCTCGGAGGCACCGACGCGAATCCGGTGTCGATGGATGCAGGATGATCTCTCACGAGGTCGAAGAGCTCCGACGGCTGCTTCGGCTGCTGGTTGGTCTCTGGGTGCCCATACCAGTAGGCACCCGAGACCATGAGGTGCGACTTGGCACGGGTTGCGGCGACATATGCGACGCGCCATTCCTGGATCGCGTTCTCCACCCGGAAGTAATCCTTGCGATCCTCGGGATCTGACGGCAGATCGCGGTATCTCTCATCGACTCTGAACTGAACCGGGAGCACACTGGGCTGGCTCTCGGGATCGGGGAACATCTGGCTCGTCCCGGGAAAGCTCCCCTTGGTGACGGCAGGTATTGCTACTGCCTCCCACTCGAGACCCTTGGCCCGATGGATCGTCACCAGGGAGACGGCATCCTCTCCACTCAGCCGCGCCGCATCGAGCTCCTCGGCGGGCTCTTCTTGCATGGCGTCGAGGTAGTCGAGGAAGGCAGGGAGCGACGACCTGCCGCGAAGAGGGCTCCACTCTTCGGCGAGATCGAGGAATCGATAGAGATTCAGCCGGGCCGTGAGACGCGCAACCTGCGGCAGGGCCTCGACATCGGCCCATGCCTTGGTGTGGTCGAGTATGAGACGGGCCGTCTCGACGAGTGACGTGCCCTGGGTCTCCGCGAGAAGGAGTCGATATGTCGCAAGAAAGTGCCGGTAGCGCAGGGCGGCGTCATCGCGGAGCCCATCGACCTCGTCGAGATACTCGAGTCCTTCGATCAACGTCATGGGCAGATACTCGTCGCGGTACTTGTCCATGAAGCGTGACATGAATGTGGTGACCGGGGCGATGTCGGCGAGCCCGAGTCGGTAGCGGCTCCCAAGCAATATTTGAAGCGCAGAGGGTGTGTCTTCGGGTCGTGCCAGG
>QQVI01000103.1 GCA_003388545.1 Actinomycetota bacterium | reverse complement strand
ACCGGTCCCTATCGCGATACCGACTCCGATAGCTGATCCGCTCTTCTTGGGCTCTTGCCCTTCCGGCTGCTCTTCGCTCACGATGATCTCCCAACGGCTCGTCAGCACCGTAGGCGGAAACCGGCGACGACTGGTTATCGTCTGCCCCACTTTGGACGCGACGTCACTCCCCCTCTTTCGGTCTCACCCGTGGCATGGCCTCGAAACCGGCCCTGAGCCACCCGGCCTCGTCACGGCGTACATCGAGATAACGCCTTTTGATGTGATCAAGTATGAGCTGGACAAGGAGAGCGGCCTCCTGAAGGTCGACCGGCCTCAGCAGTCGAGCAGCTCGCCGCCAACCCTCTACGGGCTGGTGCCGCGTACATTCTGCGGCGCCAACGTTGCCGCCCTGAGCCAGGTAGCCGAACGTGCCGATGGCGATCCGCTCGACATCTGTGTGTTCTCCGAACGTCCGATCAGCAACTCCGACATCATCCTCTCTGCCAGGGTCATCGGCGGGATACGGATGATCGACGACGGTGAGGCCGACGACAAGATCGTCGCCGTACTCGGCAACGACCCGATGTACAAACAGGTCGAAGATCTCGAGGACCTACCGAGACTATTGCTTCTCAGGCTGGAGCACTACTTCAGCACCTACAAGCAGGTCCCGGGCACCGAGCTGAATGTGGAGATAGAGGGGCATTACGGCAGGGAAGGCGCCCATGAAGTCGTGAGCGCTGCCATGGCCGATTATCAGGAGACCTTCGGCGCATCCTGACCAGCCTGGTCGGGTATCCACGCTCGCTCGATCGTCCAACCGGCCTCGTCTCCTCTGCTCATGACCGGCCACCCCGGCATAGAGGTCGTCAGCATGCCGTGTGGAGTCCGAATCTCGTATTCGGTGTAGGGGCCGCGATACCAGACCTCGCTGATGACACCTTTCAGCGACCCGCCGGGCTTCACCCATTCGGGACGCACCAGAAGGTCGATCGGGCCGGTAGGTGACCCCGAGGCCGGGACGCTGACCCGAGACTCACCCACACGCACGTCGAGCCCGTCGGCCGTAACGGCTTCGAGCTCGGCTTTGAGCACCGATGCTGGGCCCGTCAGTCTCGCCGCCCAGACATCAACGGGCCGGTCGTAGACCTCCCCCGGAGTTCCAATCTGGATGATGACGCCCTCTCTGATGATCGCCACTCGGTCAGCCAGCGATAGAGCCTCCGATGAGTCGTGGGTGGCGTAGATCGCGGCAGCCCCGGAGTCTCGCCGCCTGCGCGCGATTTCCTCCTGGACCGAACGCTGCACCGATGAGTCGAGGTGTGCGGTCGGCTCATCGAACAAATAGAGCCGGGCATTCCGGGCCAGTGCACGCGCCAACCCCACGCGCTGCTGTTGCCCGCCGGACATCTCGGCGGGCTTGCGCTCTTCAAGCCCGGCCAATCCAACCAACGCCAGGACTTCCCGACCAGCCTCTCTGGCTTCCGCCTTGGGTCGGCCAGCGCGTCGTAGCGGATACGCAACGGTGTCCAGCGCCGTCATGTGAGGCCAGAGCGCGTAATTCTGAAAGACCATTCCAATGTCGCGATCTTCCGGTTTGACACCGCCATGGGCTCCCGTGACGCGGACATCGCCGATCTCGATTTCACCCGCGGTGGGCTCGATGAAACCGGCGACTGTGTAGAGGAGAGTGGTTTTCCCGGAACCCGAGGGGCCGAGTAACGCAAGCGTCTCGCCCTGGGCCACTGTCAGAGAGACACCACGCAGAACCTCCGTGTCTCCGTATCCAACAGAGAGGTCCTCGATGCGAACGGCCGGAGTCATCCGGTTCCCAAGAATCGTCGAGGGATTCGCGACGACGTCAGCAGGGGAATGGCAACGAGCAACAAAGGAACGGTGAGGATGACTGCAAGGGCCGACGACACCGGGACGTCACCCAGTTGTTGCAGGTTGAGTACGGCTACGGCCAAGGTCTCTGTTCCCGGTCCGTAGAGCAGGCTGGACATCGTCACTTCGTGGAAGGCGATCAGGAAGATGAGGACCCATCCGCCGGCCAAAGCTGGACGCAGCATCGGAACGAGGATGGTCCGAACGGCTGAAAAGGAAGAAGCTCCCGAAGAGCGGGCGGCCAAATAGAGGTGCGGCGCCACATTCTCCGCCGAGCCTGCAATGGCGCGATGGCCAACTGCCCACAACTTGGCGACGTATGCCGCGAGGACAATCAGGAGC
>QQVI01000150.1:1083-2214 GCA_003388545.1 Actinomycetota bacterium | reverse complement strand
CGAAGATCCTCAGAGATGGCCAGCAAGCGGTCGAAGCGAAGTTCGGGGCCGATGCCAGGCATTATCTGGTCTTCCACGGCGGCAGCGGATCCACACTGGACGAGATCCATGAGACGCTGGGGTACGGGGTCGTCAAGATGAACATCGACACGGACTGCCAGTACGCCTACACGAGACCGATCGTGGAGCACATGTTCACCAACTACGACGGTGTGCTGAAGGTGGACGGCGAAGTCGGAAACAAGAAGGTGTACGATCCCCGCTCGTACATGCGCAAAGCCGAGGACGGCATGGCCGCACGCGTCGCCCAGGCCTGCGCACAGCTCAAGTCTGAGGGAAAGTCAACGGGCAACTAACCCATGGATGAACGCCCGAGTTACAACACCTGGGCAACGTCGGACCGCCTGATCCCGAAGACGTTCGTCCGCCCCTTCCTCGTGTTCACGAGAGTCGAGGCCTCTTCGGGCATCATCCTCCTCATCGCCGCGATCCTGGCGATCATCTGGGCGAACTCGGGATTCTCCGACACCTACTTCGCCATCCTCGACGAGCACCTCGAGGTGACCTTCGGGGGCTTCCACCTGGACGAATCGGTGCTTCACCTGATCAATGACGGGCTGATGGCCATCTTCTTCTTCGTCGTCGGCCTCGAGATCAAGCGGGAGCTGGTCATCGGGGACCTGCGGGACCCCAAGACCGCGGCGCTTCCGGTCATGGCCGCTCTGGGTGGGATGATCGTTCCCGCTCTCGTATACGTGGCCTTCACGATCAACGAGCCAAACGGGGTGGTTCACGGCTGGGGAATACCGATGGCCACCGACATCGCATTCGCACTCGGCATCGTCGCCCTCCTCGGAAGCAGAGTGCCACCCGCAGCCAAGCTATTCCTCCTCGCCCTCGCCATTGCCGACGACATCGGAGCGATCACCGTGATCGCCCTCTTCTACACGACGGATCTCGAACTGGGGTACCTGGCTGCGGCCATCGGTGGTCTTGTCGTTGTGTGGATCGCCCAGCGGGTGAACATCAGGGCTCTCATCTTCTACATACCCCTCGCCTTCGTCATCTGGTACTTCACACTCGAGTCGGGGGTCCACGCGACCTTGGCAGGCGTCGCCCTTGGATTTCTCA
>QQVI01000150.1:0-1073 GCA_003388545.1 Actinomycetota bacterium | reverse complement strand
CCTCGATCTCCACCCGTTGGAGCCCGACTCGCCGGCAGCCCAGGAGCGCGCCGACCATGAAGTGGTCGAAATGATTCAGACAGCACAGGAATCGATCTCCCCACTGAATCGCCTCGAGCACAACCTCGTTGGCTGGAGCTCTTATGTGATCGTGCCTGTCTTCGCCCTCGCCAACGCCGGGGTCGACTTCCGTCAGGTAAGCATCACCGAGGCCCTCACGTCGGCAGTGGCACTGGGCGTCGCCCTCGGACTGGTGCTCGGCAAGATCTTTGGTATATCCCTCTTCACCTTCATCGCTGTTCGGACGGGCTTGGGGAGGCTCCCCAGGGACGTGACCTGGACCCACGTCGTGGGGCTGGCCGCCGTAGCGGGGATTGGCTTCACGGTCTCGCTGTTCGTCGCCAGCCTCGCCTTCGCGGATCCAGAGACGGTCGACCTGGCAAAAGTGGGCATCTTCAGCGGCTCGCTGGCCGCAGGAATCGTGGGCGCATTGGTGCTGCTTCGAACCGAGAAGAAGGAGCAGCCGGCCCCAACGACATTGGCTTGAGACGGCCGCCCACGGAGTTCACCTGCGTGGAGTGCGGTGGGATCGCGCACCTGATCAGCTTCCTACCAGAGGACTCCGACATCCCAATCGGGACGGCGCTCGCGTACAGATGTGGTGACTGCGCCGACAGATTCGACGTGGTCTGGGAGGAAGAAGACGAAGACCGGGCCTAGGCGTCCATCCACCTGTGCACGTTGACCGTGTCCGGGTCGACACCGAGGCCGCCGCAGAAGTCACGGAAGGGACCGGCCGGCACACCCCTCCACTCCAGGTCTTCCAGTGACTCGTCGATGGGGGCATCGAGCCGGAGCGTGGTCAGTTCGCGGTAGAGCAGGGCATCCTCCATCCGTTCCTCCAGTGTCGCCGCCAGCTTTGCGGAACCCCGCACGATGACCTCCCAGTCATCGGCCGAGGTCGGAATCATCTCCAGTCTCGGATAGCGAGCCAGGACCGTGGAGGCCGACTTCGCTCCCCAACCCGGAAGCCCCGGCACGCCGTCTGCGGTGTCGCCGACGAGGGCAAGGTA
>QQVI01000174.1 GCA_003388545.1 Actinomycetota bacterium | reverse complement strand
CCGCGAGCCGGCCAGGCTCTACGAACTGCTTGGACGCGAATAGTCAAGCGCGACAAGATCCAAGTCCTGCAATAAACGAGGCGTGGCTTTGAGAGTCTCGCTCGTGTCTGCGGAGCGAGTCTCTGTCGCCGTCTCCTGTCTTCGGAGTTCCCACATCGCGGGCGCAGGACTTATACTTGGACATCCCGCGGATCCCAATCTTTTAGGGGTGTAGCTCGAACTGGTAGAGCGCCGGTCTCCAAAACCGGAGGTTGGGGGTTCGAGTCCCTCCGCCCCTGCGAGAGCAAGAATCGATCTTAGGAAAACGATGAATCGAGAGATGCGTCGCCTTCAGGAAAGAGAAGAGCGACGAAACAAGAAGCAAGACAGCAACAAGTCGAGGGCCCAGCGCAAAGCGTCTGCGCTTTCCCAGCAGACGGGAGAGAGGAAGCCCTTCTTCGTTCGCGTCCGTGACTACCTCCACGAGGTCCGTCAGGAGCTGAAGAAGGTGACGTGGCCGACTCGTGAGCAGATGATCGCTTTCACCACGGTGACCGTGATCACATCGACGGTCCTCACTGGTGTTGTGTTCGGTCTCGATTTCGTCATGAAGCAGTTCGTCCTCTGGCTAGTTGAGCTCCGATCCTGATGGCTGACACAGTCGAAGCAACCGAAGAGCAGACCACGGAAGAGACGGCCGAGGAGGTCGTCGTCGAAGAGACGCCTGTAAGCCCATTCGACCTTCCGGGCGATTGGTACGTGATCCACTCCTATTCCGGCTATGAGAACAAGGTCAAGGCCAATCTCGAGACCCGAATCCAGTCGATGCACATGGAGGACCGCATCTTCGAGGTCCATATCCCCATGGAAGACGTCGTGGAGATCAAGGCCGGCAAGAAGGTCACGGTCAACAAGAAGGTATTCCCCGGCTACATCCTCGTGAGGATGAACCTCGACGACGACTCCTGGTACGCGGTGCGGAACACGCCGGGCGTTACGGGTTTCGTCGCCGGTAATGCCCAGAAACCGACCCCGCTGTCCAGGCGAGAGGTCGAGCGCTTCCTTGGAGTCCAGAAGGAAGAGGAGAAGGGCAAGCCGCGCTTCAAGCCCGATTGGGAGATCGGAGAGCAGGTACGGGTCGTCACCGGGCCGTTCGCCGACTTCAACGGGACGATCGAGGAGATCAACATCGACCAGCAGAAAGTGGTCGTGTTGGTCAACATCTTCGGTCGAGATACTCCGGTCGAGCTGGGCTTCGACGACATTCAGAAGAGCTAGCGGGCACCGCCCGACTGAACACAGGATTTCACAATGGGAAGAAAGAAACTCGTAACAACGGTCAAGATGCAGCTGCCTGCAGGCCAGGCCACCCCGGCCCCGCCGGTCGGTACGGTCCTCGGCCCGCATGGCGTGAACCTCATGGATTTCGTGAAGGCGTACAACGACGCCACGTCACACCAGCGGGGTCAGATCATCCCTGCCGAAATCTCGATCTATGAGGATCGCTCGTTCGAATTCATCACCAAGACGCCACCCGTTGCGGGCTTGCTTCGACAGGCTGCCCGTGTGGAGAAGGGCTCGGGCGAGCCGAACAAGGAGAAAGTCGGCTCTGTCACTCGCGCCCAGGTGAAGGAGATCGCCGAGATGAAGATGCCCGACCTCAACGCCATCGACATCGAAGGCGCCATGAAGATCGTCGAGGGCACCGCCCGCTCGATGGGCATCATCGTAGAAATTTGATTTGATCGCGTTGGCGAGGGTTGAAGCCTCGCTGACAAGTAGAGACAACCGGTGGGAGGCCGACGCAGGTTGGCCGCCTGGACCACGAGGAGAAACATGAAACACGGTAAGAAGTACCGCGAGGCCGCCAAGCGGTACGACAAGCTGACCCCTTATCCGGCGAGCCAGGCCGTAGAGCTGGTCAAGACGCTCGCATCGGCGAAATTCGACGAGACGGTCGAAGTCGTATTCAACCTCGGGATCGATCCCAAGAAGGCCGATCAGATAGTGCGCGGCAACGTCTCCCTTCCAAACGGCACGGGTCAGGACGTGCGCGTCGCCGTCTTCACTTCGGCCGACCGTGAGGACGACGCCAAGCAAGCGGGCGCCGACGTGGTCGGTGGCAAAGAGCTCGTCGAGAAACTTCAGGGTGGCGGGGAGATCGACTTCGATGTCGCCATCGCCACGCCGGACATGATGGCCGAGGTCGGAAAGCTCGGGAAGGTGCTGGGGCCACGCGGTCTCATGCCGAAC
>QQVI01000333.1 GCA_003388545.1 Actinomycetota bacterium | reverse complement strand
CACTGGTCCATGCCGACGTCTATCGCCTCTCGAGCATCAACGAGTTCGAAGACCTCGACGTGTTCGAGCAGGCTCGCGACGGCGTCCTTGTCATCGAATGGGGTCATGCGGTCGAATCCGCTCTTCCTCACGATCACCTGCGCATCGACTTCGAAGTCGGCGATGACGGTGCGAGGCTCATCACGATCGATCCATTTGGATCCTGGGTCGAACGCGACTGGGATTCGATCAGATGAAGTATCTGGCAATCGAGACCTCGACGCCGGGAGCGTCCGTGGCCGTAGTCGAGGACGCTTCCACGCTCGCTGCGGCCTCTCGCTACGACCGAGTGGGACACGCGACATTCCTGGTGCCTGCGATCGACTTCTGCTTCGATCAGGTGGGCTGGTCACCTTCGGAGATCGACGCGATCATCGTTGACGTCGGTCCCGGCCTGTACACAGGGATCCGGGTGGGCTTGGCCACCGCACAGGGTCTCGCCGCGGCATTCGGGATCCCGATCGTGCCGGCATTGTCCGTGGACGCCATAGCCCTCGAGGCCCGGACGGGGCACCGCCTGATCTGGTCGATAGTCGACGTTCGCCGCGGCGAAGTGGCCGTGGCGCGCTATCGCCCGGTCCCTGGCGGCGTCGTCAAGGAAGGCTCAGTCGATCTGGTCACCCCCGAAGTTCTCAAGGCCCAGCTGATCGAGAGTCGTGAGGAGAGCCTGGTTGTCGGTGATGTCAGCTCGATGCCGGAAGGCTTCATCTCCGAAGTCCACCGCGCCAAGGTAGGCAGGCCTCGCTATCCATACGCCGTGGCGTTGGCCGAGGTAGGGAGGGGCCGGTTCGAGAAAGGGATCTATCCCGATCCAGACGAGATACGACCGATGTACCTCCGGGACGCGGACGTGACGATCAATTGGGAAAAGGTGCGTCAGGAGGGCCCGTGGGGAGCGCAATGACCGTGGAGCTTCGCAAGCTCAGCGCTGCCGACATCGAATCTCTGGTTGCGATGGAATCGGCGAATCAAGCGCGACCTTGGACTCGCGGCATGTTCGACGACGAATTGTCAGGCGAGAACAGGGTGTACCTGGGGGCATTCGGGGGTAACTCTCTCCTGGCTTTCGCAGGAATGCTCTTGAACGGGGAAGAGGCACATGTGACCAATCTGCTCGTTGCTCCGGACCAGAGACGCCGTGGCCTGGCTCGCAGGCTCCTGGTGGGGCTGATCGACGAGGCCCTCAGCGGAGGGGCCAAGCATCTGACGCTCGAGGTGCGATCCCGCAACGAGGCTGGAATCAGCCTGTATCGGCGATTCGGACTGGCCCCCGTGGGAGTGCGCAAGGGCTACTACGGCGATGACGACGCTCTGGTTCTGTGGGCGTACGACATCGACTCTCCTGAGTACGCGAAACGGCTCGAGGGATTGCGTTGAACCCGCTGATACTCGCCTTCGAGACGAGTTGCGACGAGACCGCCGTTGCCGTCGTCAGGGGCACCGAGGCACTCTCCAACATCATCTCGTCGCAGGTCGATCTGCATGAGCGCTTCGGCGGCGTGGTCCCCGAGGTGGCGGCCAGAGCCCACGTCGAGTCGATCCGCTCACTCGCCCATCACGCATTGAATGAAGCGAAGGTCCACCCCGACGAACTCGACGGAGTTGCCGCCACAGCCGGCCCCGGCCTCGTCGGCGCGCTGCTCGTGGGGCACAGCTTTGCGAAGGCGACGGCTTGGGCCCGACAGCTGCCGTTCGTCGGGATCGACCACATGGAGGGCCACCTCATGGCCCCCCGCCTTCAGTTCGAGGACTTTCAGCCTCCGGCCGTTGTGCTTCTCGCGTCGGGAGGCCACTCGCAGATCGTTCACGTCACGGACTGGGGCCAGTATGAGACGCTCGGCACCACGATCGACGATGCTGCAGGAGAGGCTTTCGACAAGCTGGCCAGGGTGATGGGTCTCGGCGACCTGAAGGCACGGGACGGTGATCCCAAGGCGGTGGACTTCCCGAGGGCCGTGCCTGATCGCCCATATCACTTCTCGTTCAGCGGTCTCAAGACCTCCGTTGTCACATATCTCGACAAAGCCGTCGCGTCTGGCGAGCTTCCGCCGATCGAAGATGTAGCTGCATCGATCCAGGAAGCCATCGTCGACGTGTTGGTCGACAAGACCTTCAAAGCCGTAGATGACACTGGAGCAACGACCGTTGGGGGTGGCGGAGGCGTTCTCGCCAACACGAGGCTGCGTGAGAGATTCGCTGAGGAAGCCGACAAGCG
>QQVI01000195.1 GCA_003388545.1 Actinomycetota bacterium | reverse complement strand
TTGAAGGATCCGGTTCGCATCAACCTGGCAATTCGAGAATTCATCGAGTCGGTGGCGGCATGAGGGCGAGAGAGCCGGACAGCACCGGTTTCGTCGATCGTGAAGGTGTGCCGATCTACTACGAGATCCACGGTGACGGCGACCGGGACATCTTGCTGGTTCCACCTTCGCCGATCACCCACTCCCGCATCTTCAAGGCTCAGATCCCGCACCTCGCTCGTCGGAACCGGGTGATCACCTTCGACGGACGGGGCAACGGCCACTCCGGGAGGCCAACCGAGCCCGAGGACCACTCGAGGGCGAGGAACGTGGGCGATGCCCTGGCCGTCCTGGATTCCGTTGGCTCAGAGTCGGCCGTTCTCGTGGCACATTGCCACGCCAATTGGTGGGCGGTAGAGCTCGCGGACGAATATCCCGAGCGGATCGAGGCCTGGATCGCGATCAATCCCGGCGTCCCTTACCTCGGTCGGTCGCAACAGCATTGGATCGACACGGCGCAGACGTTCGAGGAGATTCTCGACGACCCTCAGGGGTGGGAGCTCTTCAACCGGCATGTGATCACCAACGAGCACCGGCGTTGGATCGAGTTCTTCTTCTCGTCTCAGCTGGTGGAGGCACATTCGACAAAGCAGTTTGAAGATGCCGTTGGTTGGGCCCTCGAGTCGACCGGTGACGTCCTCGTCGGAGGCGAGCTCGGTGCTGAGATCGATCCACCCACCCGTCCGGAGTTCGAAGATATGTGCTCACGTCTCGACATCCCTGTTCTGGTGATTCACGGTGACGCGGATGTCTGTCAGCACGTCGAGCGGGGGAGAGAGCTGGCCCGGATCACGGGCGCCGAGTACGTGGAGATCGAGGGCGCCGGCCATCTGACCCTCGCCCGGGAGCCGGTGAAGGTGAATACCGCTATCACGAACTTCCTCGAGAAAGGGAAGGCGAAAGAGATGCGAACAACAACCTGGACGCGAGCCCTCGACCGACCGAAAAAGGCGTTGTACATCTCCTCGCCAATTGGGCTCGGCCACGCACGTCGCGATATCGCCGTGGCGAAGGAGCTAAGAGAGCTCCAGCCCGATCTCCAGGTCGATTGGCTGGCGCAAGATCCGGTCACGCGTGTTCTCGATGCTGAGGGTGAGTTCATTCACCCGGCTTCGGAGTGGCTGGTGTCAGAGTCTGCCCACTTCGTATCCAAGACCTTCGAGCACGATCTCCACGCGTTTCAAGCCTTGAGAGAGATGGACGAGATCATGGTCGCCAACTTCATGGTGTTCCAGGAGGTCATCGACGAGGGTCACTATGACCTCGTGATCGGGGACGAGGCATGGGAGGTCGATCACTTCTGGCATGAGAATCCCGAGCTGAAGAGGGGGAGCCACGTCTGGTTCACCGACTTCGTCGGCTATCTACCCATGCCCTCCGGCGGAGCGCGGGAGGAGTTCGTCGCGGCGGACTACAACGCTGAGATGATCGAGCACATCGCGCGCTTCCCCAAGGTTCGGGATCAGGCCCTCTTTGTGGGCAACCCGGACGACATCGTCCCCGAGACCTTCGGAGCCGATCTGCCCAAGATCAGGGACTGGACCGAACAGCACTTTGAGTTTCCCGGCTACATCACCGGATTCACTCCACCGGGCGCTGGCGAATCACCAAAGATCAGGGAGGATCTGGGATTCGACCCGGATGAAAGGGTCGTGATCGTGACCGTAGGTGGTTCTGGAGTCGGCAGGGCGCTGCTGGAGCAGATCATCGCCGCTTTCCCCCTGGCGAAGAAGGTCGTGGACGACTTACGAATGATCGTTGTGGCAGGCCCCCGGATCGATCCTGAGTCGCTACCCGGTCACGAGGGCCTCGAGATTCACGGCTATGTGCCCGAGCTATATCGGCACTTGTCGGTCTGCGACCTGGCGGTGGTCCAGGGAGGATTGACCACCTGTATGGAACTCACGGCCGCCCGTCGACCCTTCCTGTACTTCCCACTGCAGAACCACTTCGAGCAGAACTATCACGTTCGGCATCGGCTGGACAGATATGGCGCCGGAAGGCACATGGACTATTCCAGCTCAGACCCCGAGTCCATAGCCGATGCGATTGCTGCCGAGCTGGGCAAGGAAGTCGACTACGTCCCGGTGGAGACCGACGGGGCATATCAGGCCGCCCGCAAGATCGTCGAGCTGATCTAGGGCCAATACCGAAAGGAGGTGACCACTCAGACATACCCGGAGAATCGGTCGAACGACCGAACAAAGAAGCTGAGAAGTGAACCCAAG
>QQVI01000003.1 GCA_003388545.1 Actinomycetota bacterium | reverse complement strand
CCGGCGACCCCTACGTAGAAGATCACGACCAGCGCGTCGGGGACATTTGCGAAGACTTTCCGGCCTACCTCAGGGTCGGGATGCTCCTGAAGAGTCCCGAGCACACCAAGGGCAAGAGTGCCCACCGCCGAGACGATGCCGAGACCCTCGAAAATCGCCGGCACCGGAAGTGACCGCCCGGTACGGTCCTGGTCGGCCTCCACTTCTTTGGTCGATGTCATGCGGCCGGAGTGTATATCCACCTACCGGGTCACTCGGGAACTCCCTGACTCGATGCTGCGTCGAAGATCTTCGAATGGCGCTAAGAAAAGAGATCCCTATTCGAAAATCTTCGAATATCACCTTGACCTACAGAACTCGAATGATATACTTCGATTCGATAGATTTCGAATAGAACCGTTGGATTTGAAAATGGCTGAACTGATAACACCAAGACAAAGAGTCAGGGAGCTTGCGGTGGCCCCGCAGCGCATCCCCATCGAGGTAGATGGGGCGGTGGCATACGAAGTGGTTCTCACGCTGTGGAGTGTCTGCAGCGACAAGCAGGAGAACGTCAACTTCGACATGGGACCCGAGTGGTTCGATGAACTCGTCGAATCGACACCGGAAGACCTGCGTGAGGAGTTCGAGCTCCTGGGCGGGCCCCATTGCCAGGTTTGGCTGAGCATTCTCGGGCTGATTGCGGCTGCACCCCATCCGCATGACCCGGAGAGCGTCTTCAACTGGATCGCAGAGCTGAACCCACAGCGGCTGAGACGATGGATCCTCGGATACATCGGCGACCAGGCGGCAGCACACGGCGATGCCGGGGCACCTTCGATGTCACTCATCGAGGCGGCAGCGCAGGGTGATCAGGAAGCCGTGAAGGACATCCTGAAGGCATCGCTGAAGCCCGACCAGGTCGAGCCGATGACAGAACTCTTCGAGATCGACCCGGAGCAGTTTCGCGACAGGATCGCAACGGGGCTGCGGAGGTTCCGGGAAGAGGTCTTCTCCAAGTACGAGGACCAATTCTCCAAGGCAATCGCAGCAGCGGCTGCGGCCCGCCGGTCGATCGCCAGCAGAGACAACGCGAAGGACGTGATCGAAGAGGTCACGAACGGCCTGGACTATGAGATCCCGCTCGGAGTGACGAGGGTGATCCTGGTCCCGTCGGTGGTCGTCAGGCCATTGTCGCTCATCGATCGCTATCGCGACTCGCTGATGGTCTTCTACGGGCTCGCCGACGAGTTCATCAGCCTGAACCCCGAAGCGCCACCATCCTGGATGGTCAGGTTCTACAAGGCCCTCAGCGATGAGAAGCGGCTGCGAATCCTGAGAAGGCTCTCCGAGGGCGACACCAGCCTCGACGAGCTGACCGAGCTGCTCGACCTGTCCAAGTCAACAGTCCATCACCACATAACGATTCTCAGAGCGGCCGGGTTGATCCGGGTGCAGATGAGATCGGACAAGGGGGAGTCCAAGTGCTACGGGCTCCGACCGCAGGCAATAGAGGACGCCTCGGCCTTCCTCGAGAGCTACATGCGGCCCCACAAAGAGTCAGCACTTGCATAGAAAGGAGTTACCGGATGTACCCGTTCATCGACAAGAGATCACTTGACTACCGGATCGAAAGACTCCAGAAGGAAAGTGTTCAAAGACGCATGGCCCGCTCTGCCAGAGCTGCGGCCACGGTCCGCAATGGCAACTCGTTCAGAGGAGCCATCGGAAACGGGCTCATAGCCCTGGGCGAGCGAATGACCGAACCTCCCTCGGTCGATTCCGCGAGCATCGACAGGGCTGCCTGAGTCTCGTCCTACAGCAATAGAGGGCGGCCACACGGCCGCCCTCTTTGCGCGTGACATCTGCTTCCTTAGGTATGTCGTATCACATGTGATACGTGCGGGAGACAGAAAGCGGTGTTCTAGCCGCGCTGCGTCTCAAATATGAGACGCACAACCTAAGGAAAGCGCAAAGGAAAGCGCTGAGGAAAGCGGTGGCCAGTTCAGCCGAACAACGAGCGGATGAAGAACCACACGTTGGCAGGGCGCTCTGCCATGCGACGGGTGAGGTACGGGTACCACTGAGAGCCGAATGGGAGGTAGATGCGCAGGGGGTGGCCCTCCTCGACGAGACGCTCCTGTAGCGCAGTTCGCACCCCGTAGAGCATCTGGAACTCGAAATAGCCGAGTCGCTGGGGAGCGAGCTCTCTGGCGAGGTCGACCAGCTTCAGGTCATGAGTGGCGACAGCCGGGCGAACGTCTTCGGCTGCCATCAGCACCTTCAGTTGCCTCGCATAAGCGTCAT
>QQVI01000337.1 GCA_003388545.1 Actinomycetota bacterium | reverse complement strand
GATGAACAGAAGATTGTCAGCGTTCGCATCTTCCAGAGCCATGGCTTGTGGCGACCCGGGTGCGAACACATCGCTGGGCTGACGGAGGATCCCCGAAGCGGAGACTCCGAGCTCACCGAACCGGTACGCAGTGAAAAGACTCGTCACGGTCAAGTCCTGAGTCGTGACGACCAGCATCCCTTCTCGCGCTTCCCGCTCGTTGGATCCCGCAGGCAGACTGAAGGCCTCGGGTGCGATCTCGACGGGGTCGGCGTCACAGACCGCCACCGCTGAAGCATCGATCTGGGTGTTGCCGAAGTTCTCTTCGACTTCACCGGTGACCTGGACGATGTCGAAGCGGCTCAGCGAATCGAAGTCGAAGCCGGATGGGGGCGTGACGAACACGCCTTCGGAACTGCTGCGCAGACCGTCGACGTCGCCGGGTTCCTCCTGAACCATGAAGCCGCCCAGGTCGGGATAGATGGCCGTGACGGACGCCTCGACGGTGACATCGGAGCCGGAGATCGGGGAGGATGATCCGGGGCCCTGAACCGCTGAGATGAGCGTCAGATCCGTCACGTCACATTCGGCGACAGGTGTCTCCAAGCCTGGTGCAAAGTTCGAGGGCTGCGGGCCGACCCAGGTGTCGCCGACCTTCTGCAGGGAGTCGCCCACGGCTGTTGAGGAGGACTCGGACACACCGATGTCGGTGGAAGTCATCCCGGCGGCCGGGCCGTCGGCGGCCGTAAAGGTCCCCTCGTAGCTGAGGAACTCAATGACGGTGCTGGACGGATCGACGAGGGCCATGCCATCTGGAGATCCGTTCTGAAGGCCGTTGGACGGGTAGGTGACCGTGAAGGCACCAGCGGCGGAGACCACGCCTGAGAGGGTGGTGGTGTCGTAGACGACATCGGTCGAGCCGTTGTACAGGACGATCGACCAACCGGTCATGTCCATGCCGGCAGGGGCAGTCACTTCGAGTGCTTCCCCGGTGTCCGTACCGGTGTTGTCGTAGTGGATTTCGCTGAAGAATGGGGTGTCTGACGCCCCACCCGGCACTGCGGGGACCAAAGCGGCCACCATCGCCAGTGCAACTACCAAAGCTCTTCTTGCAGGTTTCACGAACCCGTCCTCCCTCTCGAATCTGAGACAAACATAGCGACATCAAGTGACACGATGCACAACGAAGGGTGAAATTCGACCGCTCGACGTGTTCAAACCTGAAATGGGTAGTGATGCCTTGTCTGACAACGGCTGTTTCGTTCTGGCAGCAAATGGGTACCCAACGGCTGCAAATTCAGAATCGAAAGGAACAAATCGTGGAAATCTTGATCTGGCTCTTGGTGGGTCTCATCGCTGGTGCGGTGGCCCGCTTTCTCGTCCCCGGGGAAGACCCGATGGGTTGGCTCGGCACCCTGGTGCTCGGCCTCATCGGTTCGCTGATCGGTGGATTCCTGGCCAACGTGATCTTCGCCGGCGAAGCCGACATCAGCACGGCCGGGATCATCGGTTCGATCATTGGAGCGATCATCGCACTGCTGATCTACCGAGCCATGCGGTCACAGACTGCCTGAATATCGACCGGTCGTCGTCTCACGACGATGACCAACAGCAACACGGCGGTCCCCGACTTAGATCGGGGGCCGCCGTTCTCATGTCACACAGCGCTGCTCCCGCTCGGGTCAGACACCGACGACAACCCGGTTGGCACACCAATCGGCCAGACTTCCCAAAGTGCTGTTGTCCGCATTGCAGGAGTTGTCGGCCCTCTTGGGGTCCCGGGCTGCCACAGCGCCTACCCCTGATGACGCAGCCAAGGCTCAAACACTCAAAGGACATGTCGACGAGTTCTTGATTCCGCGCGTCATCGATCTCGATGCTCCGCTTCTCACCGTCATCCTCGGCCCCACAGGAAGCGGGAAGTCGAGCCTCTTCAACGCAATCGCAGGTGCAGCCCTGAGCGAGGTGGGCGTTTTGCGACCGACGACACGACGCGCCCACGTTCTGGTCCCTCCCGGAAGCCTCCTTCCGACCGCCATATCGAAACTGCTCGAGGAAGACACCGTCGAGATCTTGGAGCACCCCGCCGCCCTGGAGCACCTTGCTCTGGTCGACGCCCCGGACTTCGACAGCATTGAAGAAGGCAACCGCATCCTCGCCCGACGCCTTCTCGAAGCGGCCGACCTCATCGTTTTCATGACCACCGACACGCGCTACGCAGACGACATCCCATGGAGGATCCTTTCGAGAGCGCGTGAACGTGGTGTGCCGATGCTCACTGTCATCAATCGCCTGCCGGGCAACGTGAGGGAGCGAACCGCG
>QQVI01000045.1 GCA_003388545.1 Actinomycetota bacterium | reverse complement strand
GTATCAGCGAGTCCTCCTGACCAAAGAGGAACTCGGTCAGGGCCTTCGCCGTCTCGGTCTTTCCCACACCCGATGGGCCGAGGAAGATGAACGATCCGGCCGGCCTACGTGGATCCTTGAGCCCGGCTCTCGTTCTCCGGATGGCTTTCGACACCGCCTGAATCGCGTCGTGCTGCCCGATGATTCGCTTGTGCAGCTCCGACTCCATGTCGACGAGCCGTGCCGTCTCCTCATCTGTGAGACGATGCACCGGGATGCCGGTCCACTGGGCGAGGACTTCAGCGATGCCTTCTTCGTCGATGACCCAGCCACCCTCGGAGTGGTCTTGTTCCCTGATCGCTCTCTCGGAGAGGAGCGAGCGCTCCTGATCACGCAGGTTGGCTGCACGCTCGTAGTTCTCGGACCCGAGAGCGTCGGCTTTGTCTAGCCGGACCGTGCTCAGCTGCTTGTCGAGCTCGAGGATCTCGGGGACATCGCTCGGCCGATGGATCCGAGTTCTCGAGCCGGCCTCGTCGATGAGATCGATCGCCTTGTCGGGGAGGAATCGGTCGGCGAGGTAACGATCGGCCAGATTGGCCGCCGAGACGATCGCCTGATCGGTGAAGCGGACCGAATGGTGGGCCTCATAACGATCCTTGAGCCCCATGAGGATTTGAATTGTGTCGGTGACCGAAGGCTCGTCTACCTGGACGGGCTGGAAACGCCGCTCGAGTGCCGAGTCTTTCTCGAGGTACTTGCGGTACTCCTCGAGAGTCGTCGCACCTACGGTCTGCAGCTCGCCGCGGGCGAGCATGGGCTTGAGGATCGAGGCGGCGTCGATGGCACCCTCGGCAGCACCGGCACCGACAAGGGTGTGAATCTCGTCAATGAACAGGATGATGTCTCCGCGGTTCTTGATCTCCTTGAGCACCTTCTTGAGGCGCTCCTCGAAGTCTCCGCGGTAACGCGACCCGGCGACGAGTGCGCCGAGGTCGAGCGTGTAGAGGTTCTTGCCATCGAGATTCTCGGGGACTTCCTTGGCCACGATGCGTTGGGCCAGGCCCTCGACGATGGCGGTCTTGCCTACCCCGGGCTCACCGATCAGCACCGGATTGTTCTTGGTGCGGCGAGAGAGGATCTGCATCACCCGCTCGATCTCGCGCTGGCGTCCGATGACCGGGTCGAGCTTGCCATCGCGGGCAAGTCCGGTGAGGTTGCGCCCGAACTGGTCGAGGACGGTCGAGCCAGACGAGGACGACTCGCGACCCCCGGTTCCGGCAGCTTGGGGGCTACCACTCTGCTCTTCGCTACCCCCGGGCCCGGACAGGAGTTGGATGACGGTCTGACGGACCTTCTGCAGCTCGGCGCCGAGTTGCTGCAGGACCTGGGCCGCCACGCCCTCGCCTTCGCGAATGAGCCCGAGCAGGATGTGCTCGGTACCGATGTAGTTGTGGCCGAGCTGAAGCGCTTCGCGCAGGCTCAGCTCCAAGACTTTCTTGGCGCGTGGGGTGAACGGAATGTGCCCCGAAGGGGACTGCTTCCCCTGACCAATGATCTTGACAACCTCTTCACGGACCGATGCAAGATCGATGTCGAGACTCTCGAGCGCCTGGGCGGCGATTCCTTCGCCTTCGTTGAGCAATCCGAGGAGAATGTGCTCTGTACCTATGTAATTGTGATTGAGTAACCGGGCCTCTTCCTGGGCCAGGACGACCACTCGGCGGGCACGGTCTGTGAACCGTTCAAACACCTTCGACTCCTAAGCCTGGCATGAGCAAGTTTACCATCGCCCTCATCTTTCCCATCTTCACCTGAATGCGGCCTCGAATAGACAACGTAATACCATCGGCACCAATGGAAGACCTCCGAAGCATCATTCGTATTCCCGAAATATGGGATTCGCTCTCCACAGTGGAGGAGCGATTGCTCGAGGCTGCCACCGCGGACGACGCCTACCTGACGAAGATCGCTCAGCATTTGCTGCTCGCCGGTGGCAAGAGATTTCGCCCGCTTCTGGCTCTTCTCGCCGCCGAGTTCGGCCCTGCCCGCGATAGGCGCCCCATCGAGGCGGCGGTATCGGTCGAGTTGATTCACGTCGGTTCGCTTTACCACGACGACGTGATCGACGAGTCCGACACGAGGCGTGGCGCCAGCTCGGTGAATGCCAATTGGTCCAACACGGTCGCCATCCTCGCCGGTGACTTCCTCATGGCACGAGCCTCCGAGGTAGCGGCCACCCACCTCAGCCAGGAGTCGGTGCGGCTTCTCGCCCACACCTACGCCGATCTGGTCGAGGGACAGACCCGCGAGCTCCAACTGGAGGG
>QQVI01000270.1 GCA_003388545.1 Actinomycetota bacterium | reverse complement strand
CCCGAGACTGGGGGGAAGGGTCACCGCGATAGGCCCCAGCACCTTCGTACCCCGCGCCGGTGGTTGGCAGATGAGCTCGACTTCAGACTTCGACTCGATCATCGGCGAGCTGGATGTGGTCTACCTGCTGAGGGTGCAGAAGGAGCGCGGCGGCGGACTCGGCTATCCGTCGGATGGAGAATTCCATCGGAGGTTTGGTCTCAACCAGGAGCGATCGCATCGTCTCAAGCCAGACTGTGTGATCATGCACCCCGGCCCGATCAATCGCGGCGTCGAAGTCTCGAGCGATGTAGCCGACGGACCCTCCTCGGTGATCCTCGATCAGGTTGCCGCAGGAGTGCCGATCAGGATGGCTGCGATAGCAATGACGCTGGACGGCCACCTGTGATTGTCATCAGTGGTGCCAAGGCGCTGACCACTCGCGGCTGGCTCGAAGCCGACGTGGCCATCGAGGATGCCAAGATCACCCACGTCGGCGTTGCGCCGGATGGCGAGCACAGTCGCATCGATGGGACCGGAATGATTCTCGGCCCTGCTTTCGTGGACTTGCACACCCACCTCCGCGAGCCCGGGGAAAGCTGGAAAGAGGACATCGAGACGGGAACTGCCGCGGCTGCCCGAGGGGGTTACGCGGCAGTTGTGGCGATGCCAAACACGGATCCCGCCATCGATCGCGGCGAAGTCGTCGATCGAGTCGTTGCACGGGCTTCGGCGGTAGGCCAAGTTGCCGTTGCCCTGGCCGGAGCGCTGACCAGCGGACGCGCCGGAGAGGAGATGTCCCGACTCGATGAGATGTATGACCGCGGTGTCCGCATCTTCACCGACGACGGGGACTCAGTCGGCAACGCCGGGCTGCTCCGGCGGATCATGACCTATCTCAAGGATCGCGGCGACGTCGTCGTGGCTCAGCATGCAGAAGACCCGGCGCTCTCAGCCGGCGGCCATCTCAATGAGGGGATGGCATCACAGACTTTGGGGGTGCTCGGGATCCCGGCGTCGGCAGAGACTTCAGTCATCGCGCGTGACTTGGAGCTGGTGGCTGATGTCGGGATTCACTATCACGTACAACACCTCTCGACGGCCCGTGGAGTCGAGCTGGTGAGACAGGCCAAGCAAGCAGGGCTGCCCGTCACAGCCGAAGTCACGCCCCATCATCTGACTCTGACCGATGCCGACATACGTGAGCTCGACACGAACCTGAAGATGTACCCGCCTTTGCGGACGCCTTCCGATCGGGCAGCGTTGGTCGCAGGGCTGTCGGACGGGACGATCGATGCGATCGCGACCGACCACGCCCCCCATGCAGAGTCGGAAAAGGACGTGCCATTCGAAGAGGCTCCCCGCGGGGTGACAGGACTCGAGACAGCGTTCCCGTTGGGCCTTGCCGCATTGTCAGGAGATCTCGACGCGGTCTTCGAACGGATGAGCATCACACCGGCGCGGATATCAGGCCTGTCGCGACACGGCCGCCCGATCGAGGTGGGGGCGCCGGCCAATCTCGTTTTGGTAGACCCCCTGCGGAGGTGGAAAGTAGGCAGTTTTGCGTCAAGAGCGGCCAATTCCCCATTCGCCGGGTGGGAGCTGGAAGGTGAGGTCATGGCGACGATCGTCGAAGGAAAGCTCGTCTACGGAGATGGCGCATGAGCGGTAGCGCTGCATTGCTCGCGACCGCCGATGGTGAGATCTTCAGGGGTCGCTCGGTAGGGGCCGATGGGATCAGGACCGGCGAAGCGGTGTTCAACACATCGATGTCAGGGTATGTCGAGGTCCTCACAGACCCTTCATATGCCGGTCAGGTCGTTGTGATGACCTCTCCGCACATCGGCAACTACGGAGTGACAGCCTGGGATGCCCAAGCCGACCATCCTCACGTGTCGGGCTTCGTCACGAGGGCCATCTCCAGACGCGACTCCAATCATCGGTCGGAGGGCTCGCTCGCCTCATACCTCCAGGAGAACGATGTCGTAGCTATGAGCGATGTCGACACGAGAAGGCTCACCCGTCACATCCGTGACCGTGGGGCGATGCCAGTGGCACTCGGCTCGGGCGTGTCCGAGGCGGAGCTTCTCGACGCTGCTCGTTCCGCACCCGAGATGTCAGGCCAGGATCTCGCCGGAAGAGTCAGCACCGATCATGAGTACCGGGTAGAGGCCGCCGGAGACCATCGCGGGACTGTGGTCGCCATCGACCTGGGCATGAAGCGAGACATCCTGCGGAACATCACGGCCCGGGGATACGACGTTGTTGTTGTCCCGTATGAGGCCACAGCCGAGCGGATACGCGAGCTCTCGCCGGACGGGGTGTTCGTCTCACACGGT
>QQVI01000266.1 GCA_003388545.1 Actinomycetota bacterium | reverse complement strand
CCGACCGTCGCAGACGGTTCTTCGAACGCCGACCTGTAGGCCGTGATGCCGGCGACCGCCACGACTTTCGGGCGCAGGTCCGCGACCAGCTCTACAAGGCGCAATCCGCCGAGACGTAGCTCCTCTCTGTCGAGCTCACTTGCTCTCACCGTCGCCCGCTGCACGAGATTCGTGATCCCAAGCCCGCGACCGATGAACTTCGCACGCTGCTGGTCGGTCATCCCAAGATCGGTTTCAATCGAGAAGTCGATCAACCCCGCACCCCTCAGGGCCGGGTAGAAACGATTGGAGGGATGACAGAAGTGGGTCTGTGTGGCGGCGGTCCACAAACCGGGGTTGATGCCGACGAAGAGCAACTTGGTGCCGGGTCCGAGAAGGTCCGGGACCGTCTCGCCGCGGAATTCCTCGAGCTGTTCTCTGCTGAATCCCAAGAGTGGACCGAGTGCCGTGGACCGAGTGTCCGTCGCTAGCCGAGACCTTCGTAGATGACCCCGACGATCGTGGCGTCCTCACCAGCGTTGATCGAGACCAGCGCCGATCCCTCGCCCATGGTCATGTTCCACGTGCTCGCCGCTCCAGGCTGTTCACCGACGTTGATGATCTCGTATCCCCCGTCCTGGATCTGCGACTCGAAGCTGGACTTCAGCGCCTCGAACTCGCCCGCCGGATACTGGATCGTGACAGTGGCCTCGCCATCGTTGGACGCGAAGACCGACATCACCTCGCCACCGCCAGGGAGATCGAACGGGAAGTCGTCGGGAAGGTCGCCGCCTCCGATTGTTATCGAGCCACCCTCACCGTCATCACCCTCCACGTCGATGGAGACGGAGCCGTTGTTCTCGTCGATCTCGACGTCGCCCACTCCATCCTGACTCTCGATGATCTGCTCGGCGATATCACCGCCCGAGCAAGCCACCAAGAGCATCGACATCAGAGCGAAGAGTGCGAGATTGCGCTTGCGGATCATTGACCTACCCCTTGTTGCGGACCCGAGCGAATGTAGTCGCCAACCTGGTCAGCCCGCCAAAGCCGAGCGATTGCTGCTTCGCGCGCCTACTTCTTCTGGCTCTCGTAGTAGGGATTGTCACCTGAGGCGTGATCGGTCACATCGACGACCTGCGTGAGCTCATCGATCGACTCGAGGAGGATCCGCTCGATCCCCTGCTTGAGGGTGACCTGGGCGAGGCCACAGCCCTGACACCCTCCAAAAAGGCGCAGGTATGCAATCGTCCCGTCGATGGACACGAGCTCCGCACCACCACCGTGTGAAGCAATCGCCGGGTTCACCTGCTGCTCGATGACCTGCTGCACCCGCTCGACGAGAGGTCCCTCGAGATCGCCGGCAGGTGCCTGCATCTCAGGTGGAGCGGGCGAGTTGGGATTGTTCATCACCAGGCCCTGCTCCGTCAGCTCGAGCGCGGCCCCATCCAGCTTCTCCCTGTCTTCCTCAGGGAAGATCACGGCGAGGTCGCCATGGCGCTCCTCGGCCCAACCCTCTTTCTTGTCTGCGAGATCCACGAAGGCGAGCTCATAGGAGAACTGTGGCCCCCGGAAACCCGTGACCTCTATGGAGAGCGCGAACTCCCCGTCACCAGGCTCTTGGTCCCTCAATTGACCAATCATGTCGAGGGCGTCTTCGGCGATCGTCAAAATTCGAGAATCGGACATCACCACAAATGGTAGTGGCCCTTAGAGTCAACCCCTATGTCCCGCGTCGTCGTCATTCTGCCAACCAGCACCTACCGAGCTGGCGACTTCATAGAGGCAGGGTCGGGTTTGGGAGTGGATCTTCTCGTTGCCTCAGAAGGAGATGCCCCATTGGAGATGGGCGACGGTTACATCCAGATCACGTGCTCGAGGCCCGAAGACGCCGCTGAGGCGATCGTCCGGGCCGGGGACACCAGACAGATAGACGGCATCGTCGCAGCCGACGACGCAGGGGTCGTGGTGGCTGCATTGGCAGGCAGCAAGCTGGGTCTGCTCGCCAACGACCCGGAGGCAGCTCGGGCAACACGAGACAAGGCTCTCCTCCGCGCACGTTTGAGCGCCGCCGAGGTGCCCCAGCCCCCATGGAGGGTGTTCGACGCCAAGACCCAGGTCGGCGAAATCGAGGCTGAGCTCGAGTTCCCTGTTGTGGTGAAACCGACATCTCTGTCGGCTGGGCAGGGGGTCATCAGAGTTGATCATCCGGGTCAGTTGCGCCAGGCGATTGAACGGGCTCGAACAATCGCGAGCTCTGAGGGCTCCAGTGCTGACCGGATCGTGGTCGAGACCCTCATTCATGGAGACGAAGTCGCCCTCGAGGGGATGGTAACGGACAGAGGGC
>QQVI01000298.1 GCA_003388545.1 Actinomycetota bacterium | reverse complement strand
CAGGTGTTCAGGACAGCCTTCCTCCAGCCGCGGACCGCATTGGTGACCGCGATCTCATCGGCCTCACGAAGCTGTTCGAGGGTGATCGCCCGCTCCTCGACTTCCTGCTGGTCGATGAGCATCGCCCGGTAGACACCGGGGAGGCATCCGGCCTCGACCGGAGGAGTCACCCAGGTGCCACCAAAGCGAGCCATCACGTTCGAGATGTTGGTCTCGGTCACCTCTCCGTTGAGATTCACCAACAAAACCTCGCCTTCCTCGGTCTCGGGATAGCGGGAGCGCTCCAGCGTCTTGTGGAACCAATGCGGCTCCGATGGGTCGACTCTTTCCCGAGCCAGGTCTAGCGACACCGGCTCGTCGCCCTCACCTAGCTCTTCGGTCTCCACCTCCACCTCGCCATCACGGAAGAGGATCAATCTCACCTTGATCGGCTTGCTGCTCTCCACGGCCGACAAGGCTTCACCTACCGCGGCAGGTTCCAGGGGTATCTCCCAATAGCGCGCCGACGAAGACAGTCGCTCCAAGTGTCGCTGCAGCAGCGGGATTCCTTCACCGGGCTCATATCGCATGGTCTCCATGAGGTCGGGGCGCTCGTCGCTCGCGGTCACCACAAGTGCCTTCCAGAGACACTCCTCGTACTCGACCTCGGGATCGGAATCGACGGTTATCCCCCCTCCAACGTGATAGTTGAGCATCCCGTCGCGTATCACGCCGGTGCGTATGGCCACGGAGAACTCGAGTCGGTCGCCACCCGGCTCGATGTAGCCGATCGCCCCGCAGTAGACGCCGCGGGGCACCGACTCGAGTGCGGAGATGATCCGCATCGTCGACACCTTGGGGGCGCCGGTCACCGAGCCCGACGGGAATGTGGCAGCCAACAGGCCTGCTAGATCGACTTCGGTCGAGAGCTCCGCTTCGACCGTGGATGTCAGCTGCCAGACCGTGGGATGACGCTCAGCGACGAATAGCTCCGGCGTCCGGACCGATCCGGTCACGGCTACGCGTCCCAGATCGTTCCGGAGCATGTCGACGATCATCACGTTGCCGGAGCGCTCCTTCTCCGAGATCTCGAGGCCTCGCCGGTTCCGATGATCTTCGCTGGCCGATCTGCCTCGCGGCGCCGTCCCCTTCATCGGACGCATCATCACGTTGCTCCCGTTCCCCTTGAGGAACAACTCGGGTGAAATGGAAACGATCTCTCGATCACCCAGATCGATCAGCGCTCCGTAGCTCTTGGGTTGCGAAGCCACCATCGCCTCGAACAGGGCCCCAACGTCACCCTGAACGGGTGCCGACATCGCCATCGTCAGGTTGACCTGATAGGTGTCACCATTCCTTATGTGTTCCTTGATCGCTTCGACGTTTCGACTGTGCTCGGAGCGGCTCATCGAGGGCTCCCACGTCCCGATGACGGCAGGCGGCCCCTCGACCCGGCCCACCGGGCCCGAGTCCGGGTATGTGGCGAACCAGGCCAGTGGCTCATCAGACCGGCCGGGCGTGGCCAGATGGTGATCCAGGCCGGGAGCGGCGTCGTAGGAGAGGTAGCCAACGACCCAATTGCCCGATCGGGCTGCCGCCTCCGCTGAGCGAATCACCCCTACTACCTGGTCGGGTCGATCTGCGATCAGAATCTCGCGAGGCGATGTGAAGGAGGCCTCCCCGACACGCCATCGCGCCCCTCTGAGGATGACATCGCCGTTCACCTGCCGGACGATACCGCCCCAGCAGATCTTCTAACCGACCCCGTCCCGTGCGTCGCGCCTGGCCGAGGGGGCCAGAGACTCCAACTCATCGACAGCCTGAACCTGCCCCGGACTGGAGCGCAGCGCTTCTCCGAGGGCGCGAGCCCGGCCAGGAGCATCTGAAGCAAGCACCTCGTGTGCCCGATCTGCGATGTCGCTGTACGAGGCGCGATTGGGGTCGAAGACGGCGCCGAGACCGGCTTCGGCGATGTCGGCCGCACCGTCGAATTGGTCGGTCGAGAGCGGTCCCACGAGAAGGGGGGTTCCTGCGGTTAGCGCTTCGGTGACCGTGTTGTTGCCACCGTGGGTCACCACCAGATCGCACAAGCCGAGAAGCGGTGGTTGGGGAAAATGCGGGGCAACGATCCAATCGCCCGGGATGTTCCCGAGCTCCGAAGGTGAGGTGACGCCCGTGGCGAGTATCACCTGGACGGGCTCGCTACGGAAGGCGCTGACCAGTTTGTTGAGTAGATCGGAACGTGCCGAGAAGAAGCTACCGAGCGATACATAAACGCTGGGCACGGCACGGGAGGCTACGGCAGCGGAGAGCTCTTCTGGCAGCTCCTCATCACGAACCGCAGATCCGATGAGCCGG
>QQVI01000015.1 GCA_003388545.1 Actinomycetota bacterium | reverse complement strand
GTCGGCCCGCGACACTCGAGGAGGCGTTCGTCGACCTGGTGAAGTCGTGAGCAAGCGGCGTGGCCCCAGATCGTCGGGGGCCCCGGACGCTCGAAGTCAGATTCTCGAATCGGCACGTCGGAGCTTTGCCGAGAGTGGCTACGACCGGACCACGATCCGAGGTGTCGCCCGTGACGCAGACGTCGACCCCTCTCTCGTCATCCATTACTTCGGAAGCAAGGAGAACCTCTTCGCCGAGTCCGTCGAGTTGCCGATGTCGCCTGAACTCTTCATCGGGCGCATCTTCGACGGTGACCCAGGCGGCGCGGCGATGGCCGAGCGCCTTGTACGTGTCTTCTTCGAAGTTTGGGAAAGGCCTGCGTCGAGAAGACCCCTCCTGGGGCAGCTGCGGGTCGCTTTCTCCACCGGTCAACCACCGCCCATGGGAGAGTTCGTGTTCGATCTGATCGTGAGCCGTGTGGCCGAACACGTCACCGGACCCCAAGCCGAGCTTCGCATCGAGATGGCTGCTGCTCACCTCCTCGGCGTGGCGATGCTTCGCTATGTCGGCGGCAGGGAACCCCTGGCGAGTGTCTCTGTGGACGAGCTTGTGGCGATGGTCACACCACGTATCGCGAGCTATCTCGAGTCGGGCTGATTCTCACAGCTCCGGCAAGCGAGTACGTTTACACGGGGCCGGGTTGGGGAACCAACTCAATCGCACGGGACTTGGATCCCGCACATTTATGACTTTTGCCGCCGTTGTCGGACCGCTGGTTGCTTTCGCAGCAGCCTTTCAGACTCTCGTATTCCTCGTACTTCCCTCGCGCCTCCGCTCGATCTGGGCGCCGATGACCATCGGGACAGTGGGTGCCATGGTGACTCTCGGCGCTGCACTGGTGTTCGGCTTCGATCGAATCGGCCTGCGGCTCGCTGACCCGGGCCCGGCATTTCTGTGGGCAGGTGGCACATTGCTCGCCGTGGCATCCGTGGGGATCGTGATGCTGAAGAGCTCACCACTTCGGGAGAGGCTCTCGGATCCGAGAGTGGCCGCTTGGACCAACCGCGGTGCCGTGTCCCACATCCTCTTTCGCATCCCCCTCATGACGGCGCTGATCGAAGAGGCGTTCTTCAGAGGAGTGCTGCACGCGACCCTCATGGCCGTCTACCCACCATCTGTTGCGATGGCGCTCGGAGCGGTCCTCTTCGGCCTGTGGCACATTGGGCCTGCCATCGATGAGACGGAATCACAGACTGGCGGTCCAGCGCGAAGCCTCAAGGTCGCACTCACTGTGGTGGCCACGACAGTGGCCGGGGCGGGGCTGGTGTGGCTCCGGGTGGAGACGGGTTCGATCTGGGCTCCGTTTGCCGTTCACGCGGCTTTGAACATGACCATGGCCATCTTCGCGAGGATCGCATCCCGGACCGATTGGCTGGCACCGGCCCGCGTCTAGCCACAGCGGAAAATCGTAGGGGATCAGCCGGGGCAAGGGTCTAGTCTTCATCTGCTGTGAAGCTCGCCTCGACACTTCGCTCCGACCTCCGGTCCGCCCTAGGAGCCAGGGACCGCGATAGAGCCCGTGTCATTCGCGGCCTTCTGGCTGAGATGGAGAACACGGCTGCTGTCCCTACGGATGATCGCCGGAGCGTTGGGACGAAGGGGCTCTACTCCGGAGAGGCGCCTCGGAGGGCGGTGTCCGACGAGGACATGCGGAGAATCGTCTCCCGAGAGTTGGACGAGTTGGATCGCGCCTTGGAGCTGGTCGGAGACGGCCCACGCTCACGACGAATGAGGGAAGACAGGCTCATCGTCGCCGGTTATCTCACGTTGAGCTGATCGCAAGAGAATTGTCACTCACTCCCCGTACCCTGGCGCAAGCATGAAAGAAGGTGGCTAATTGAGCTCGATCATCGAGGCCCGCGGCCTGGTCAAGCATTATGGCGATGTTGTCGCTCTGGACGGTCTTGACCTGAACGTCGAGGAGGGCACCGTGTTTGGACTGTTGGGCCCGAATGGTGCAGGGAAGACGACCGCTGTGTCGATCCTGACGACGCTGCTGCAACCGGACGCCGGATCGGCGGTCGTGGCAGGGGTGGACGTGATCAACAACCCTGACGAGACGAGGACAGTCATCGGCCTATCCGGACAGAATGCTGCGCTCGATGAGCATCTGACGGGGTTCGAGAACCTCGACATGATTGGCCGCCTGTACCAGCTCGGTCGCGATCGCTCTCGGGCGCGTGCCCGCGAGCTGCTGGAGCAGTTTGGGCTTTCCGATGCTGGAGCTCGGCCCGTGAAGACTTACTCCGGCGGTATGCGTCGCCGACTCGACCTCGCCGGTGCCCTCGTGGCAGAGTCGCCGGTGCTGTTCCTGGACGA
>QQVI01000062.1 GCA_003388545.1 Actinomycetota bacterium | reverse complement strand
ACGGTCGGTAGATGTTGGGTGGCCGGTGGTAGGGCATCCCTGCGAGACCTCGCGTGCCGGCACCACGTAGGAGGTTGAGGAGCAGCGTTTCGGCTTGATCGTTCATGGTATGCCCGAGCAACAACCTCTCCCCTGTCTCGACCGCCTCAGCGAAGGCGGCGTATCGAGCCTCTCTCGCCATGGCCTCCGGCGATGGGCCTTCTCCGATCTCCACTTCGACGACGTCGAGTCGTAGATCTAGTTTCGCCGCGATCTCCTCCGCCGCCCCTGCGAGGGTGTCAGACCATGGGAGCCCATGGTGGACGTGAAGACACCGGGATTCGCCTGCAGACAAGAGAGCGAGCGCCGCCGAGTCGGCCCCACCGGAAAGGCCCACGACGAACGGCGGTTCCGGCAGCCGGGAGCGGGCCTCTATGTCGTCCCGGAGCTCCTTCAGGCGACGCGACTGATCCACAGCTCAGGCTGTTCGATCTCGTCGAGATTCGGGAGCGAGCCTGCTCCCCTGAATGCGAGATTCACAGCCTCCCATCCGGCCTGACGCTCGACGCTCTTGATGAAGCGCTCGCCTTTGGCGTACTGATTGATCTTCATCTCCAGGCCAGTGATTCGGAAGAAGGCGGCCGTGCGCTTGTCTCGCCGTCTGTTCTTGAGAACCTGGCTCATCCGGCTCTGAGACTTCAAATGGGTCGCACCTATCCGATCCATGACCACGTGCCCGTGACCTTCGAGAAGGGTCATCAGCGCCTGCACCCTGTCGACGATCTCAGTCTGAGCCGGGGTAGCTACCAGGCCAAAGAGGCCCCGCTCATCAATGATCGGCTCGCCTCGGCGACGTCGCTCCAACACTTCGCCGATGACCGCGCCAAGACGACCCGGCTCGGGGCCGGACGCCTCCACTAGCTCCTCGACGAGGCCGAAGAAGTAGCCGCGAAGCCATGGAATCCCCGTGAATTGGGCCCGATGGGTCAGCTCGTGAAGCGCCACCCAAAACCTGAATTCGGAGGGCCGAAACTGGTGAGTTCGCTCCATGTGGAGGACGTTCGGCCCGACGTAGACGACGCTGTCGCCATCCTCACCCGTAGGGAGGACTAGCTCATATTGCCCGAGGACCCGCCGAGATAAGACGCCGAGCAAGGCGCTGCTTTCACGCTCGACAAGGCGCTCCACATTCTGCTGGCGCAAGCCCTCCCGTGACTCGACGAGTTTTCTCGTCGCAGGCTCGACCAGGTGCTTGAAGCTGGCCA
Organism: Actinomycetota bacterium; assembly: GCA_003388545.1. Classification (GTDB taxonomy): domain Bacteria; phylum Actinomycetota; class Acidimicrobiia; order Spongiisociales; family ZC4RG35; genus MA-ANB-1. The sequence continues at coordinate 1,134 of QQVI01000062.1, read as the reverse complement.
GGTTTCGCTCCACCCACTCGGGCCTGTCGATCACTGCCACCGTGGGATGGCCCGGGAGGCTGAGACCCGTCCCCTCCGAGACCAGTTCGGTGACGATCGGGGTGATCCGCGCCATGTCGGCTTCCAAGGCAGGGGTGTGATAGGTCGCCGCGAGTGGGTACTGGCCCGCAATCCTCCCGACGATCCCGACCGCCGGCGACTGCCCCGATGTCACTCTTCGACGATTCTGTACCGCTTCCTGACCACATTGGTGAAGTACTGGCCGGAAGTGGCGATGATCACGAGGATGGCGAGAACGATGCCGGTCGGTACCAGGTAACGGTAGGTCCAGTCTGCCGTCGCCTGATCGGCCGGTGGAACCGTGACTTCGACCGCCGGCTCGATGTCGGTGGTCACAGCCGGTTGCTCGTCACCGGTGTCGGTTGCCGGCTCCTCCTCGGTCGCGAGAGCGGGAATGGCGACCAGAGCGACCAACAAGGTCGAGAAAATGAAGACGAGAGCGGCACGGCCTGACTTGGTCATCTCGAGTCAGATTACCCAGCGCTGACGTGTGAGTCGAACTTCAGTGTCGGGCCGCTTCTTCTTCGAGGGCGTGTCGGAGTTTGGCGATGAATTGCTGCGGCACATCCTCTTCGAGTCGCTGCTTGACGACCACCTTGAGACGGCGCTCGACGTCGAATCGGTCGTGACACCCACCGCACCCGTCGAGGTGAGAGCGGATTCCCTCGGCGGTCGCGTCATCCATCTCGTTGTCGAGGTACTCGTAGAGACGCGCCAGAGCGTCGTCGCAATTACCGGCGCCCACGTCGACGCAATCCTCGTTGTTGGTCATGGCCTCTCCGCATTCTCCGGGAGCAGTCCGCGCTTGCTTGCAAATTCCCACAACGCTTTTTGCATCGCTTTTCTTCCACGATGCAGGCGCGACATAACGGTACCTATGGGAATCTCGAGGATGTCGGCGATCTCTTGGTACGAGAGTCCCTCAAGATCGGCCAAAAGCACGGGGATCCGGAAGTTCTCGGGGAGAGACTCGACGGCACGCTTGATGTCCGACTCCACCAAGCCATCGAGCACCCGGTCTTCCGTCGTGCGGGCCGCGTCGGCTGATTCCTCCGAACCGAGACGGCGATACAT
>QQVI01000165.1 GCA_003388545.1 Actinomycetota bacterium | reverse complement strand
GTCGGTGGCATCGGCGGTGTCGGTCGGGGCGTCTTCTTCGGTGTCATTCACCGCTTCATCGACGGTCGCGGTGGCCTCCTCCTCTTCGATGTCCTCCCGGGCGCTCTCGTACTCGATCTGCGCCTCGGCGGGTGTGGGACGCCTTCCGCCTCCGGCCTCGATGATGCGACGACCTTCGCGCGGCTCTCCTGCCTCGACAACCGGTCGCTTGCCCCCACCGGCCTCGATGAGCCGCGGCTTGGACCCTGCCCCTGCAGCTTCCTCGGCGCGGGACTTGAGGGTCTTGCGGGTGCGACGAGGCCCACCTGCGGCGAGATCGGCCTCTGCTGCGATCTTCTCGCCAGAGCTCGGTCCGCTGATGACGACCTCGCCCCGGTAGACCCAGACCTTGACGCCGATTGCCCCAACCGTGGTCTTGGCAGTCGCCGTCCCGTAATCGATGTCGGCTCGAAGGGTGTGGAGCGGGACGCGGCCCTCGCGGTACCACTCTCGCCGACCCATGTCGGCGCCACCAAGCCGGCCCTTGCACTCGACTCGGACCCCCTCGGCCCCGGCCTTGAGTGCAGATGTCACTGCGCGCTTCATGGCCCGCCGGAAGGCGATCCTGTTCTCGAGTTGGTCCGCGATTCCCCGGGCGAGCAGAGTCGCGTCCAGGTCAGGATCCTTGACCTCGTTGATGTTGAGCTTCACCCGGCGCTCGGTCATCTTCTCGAGCTCGCCTCGAAGACGCTCGGCCTCAGAGCCCTTACGGCCGATGACGACACCCGGGCGCGCCGTGTGGATGTCCACGATCAGACGGTCACGGGTGCGCTCGATGTCGATGCGGGACACTGCCCCTCGCACCAACTCGTTTCGCAGATAGTCGCGAATCTTCCAGTCCTGGTTTACGAACTCGACGTAATCCTTCTTGGAGAACCACTTCGACTTCCAGTCGGTGGCGACACCGAGCCGGAACGAATAGGGATGTACTTTCTGACCCATCAGATGACCTCCTCATCTCGATCCGACACGACGATGGTTATGTGGCTCGTGCGCTTGCGGATCTGGGTGGCACGTCCACGGGCCCGGGGCCGATACCGCTTCAACGTCGGGCCTTCGTTGGCGTAGGCCTCTGCGACGAAGAGCTCTTCTGCGTCGAGGGCATGGTTGTGCTCGGCGTTGGCGATGGCCGACCTCAGGACCTTGGCCACTGGCTCCGTCGCCCCGCGCGAAGTCAGCCTGAGCACGTGCTCCGCCTCTTCAACGGGGAGCCCGCGCACCAGGTCGAGGACACGTCGCACCTTGTAGGGCGACTGCCTGACGAAACGAGCGTGTGCTTTGACTTTCATACTCTCTTGGCGGCTTTCTCGGCATGGCCGCGGAATGTGCGGGTGGGCGCGAACTCGCCCAGCTTGTGACCGACCATCGACTCGGTGATGTAGACGGGGACATGCTTGCGACCATCGTGGACCGCGATCGTGTGCCCGATCATCTCCGGGATGATCGTGGAGCGGCGTGACCATGTCCTGATCACACGCTTGTCTCCGGACTTGTTGAGCTCGTCGACCTTGCTTGCGAGATGGTCGTCGACGAAAGGACCTTTCTTCAGTGAGCGAGCCATCAGCGACGACCTTTCTTGGTTCGGCGACGAACGATGTACTTGTTGGAAGCCTTCTTCTTGCTCCGGGTACGGCCTTCCTTCTGTCCCCAGGGGCTGGTGGGATGCCGGCCACCCGAAGACTTGCCCTCTCCACCACCGAGCGGGTGGTCGATCGGGTTCATGGCAACACCTCTGGTCTGAGGGCGGACGCCTTTCCAGCGGTTACGACCCGCCTTGCCCAGCTTGATCAGTTCGGCCTCTGTGTTACCCACCTGGCCAACCGTCGCCCGGCAGTCGAGCGGCACCTGCCGCATCTCTCCCGACGGAAGCCGGAGTAGGGCGAGGTCGCCCTCCTTCGACATGAGCTGGACCGACGCGCCGGCGGAACGGGCGAGCTTGGCTCCCCCACCTGGGCGCATCTCGATGGCATGAACGACAGTACCGGCCGGGATATTCCGGAGCGGAAGGGCGTTTCCGGGCCTGATCTCGGCACCGGAGCCCGATTCGAGCCGGTCGTCGATCTTCAGTCCCACAGGGGCGAGGATGTAGCGCTTCTCTCCATCGGCATAGTTCAGAAGCGCGATGCGGGCGTTTCGGTTCGGGTCGTACTCGACCGTGGCGACGCGCGCAGGCACGCCATCCTTGTCCCGGCGGAAGTCGATGAGGCGATAACGCTGCTTGTGCCCACCACCACGATGACGCGATGTGATACGACCGTGCCCGTTGCGACCACCGGTCTTGCCCTTCTTTGCGATCAGCGACTTCTCG
>QQVI01000341.1 GCA_003388545.1 Actinomycetota bacterium | reverse complement strand
CGCCTTCTGTGATCACCTCGCCTCCGGTCAAGACCTCACCACCGTCATCCCTGACGGCGTCCACAGCCCGCCTGAACCGCTCGACCGCCTCCTCGTCGATCACCGGCCCCATGAATGTCTCGAGCTTCGCCGGATCGCCAACAGTCAGCTTCTCGGTCTCAGCAACGAGCTTGGAGACGAACTGGTCGTACACCGGTTTCTCGACATAGACCCGGGAAGTCGCAGAGCACTTCTGCCCGCTGAGGCCGAAGGCGCCGCGCATCACGCCCTGGGCTGCCACGTCGAGGTCGGCCGTCGAGGTGACGATGGCCGGGTTCTTGCCACCCATCTCGGCGGCGACGGGCTTTGGCCTCTTCTCGTTGACCGTACGGTAGAGATACATGCCTACCGGGTGCGATCCGGTGAATGTCAGCCCGTCGACGTCTTCATGATGGGCGAGATGGTCTCCGGTTTCGTCGCCGCCGGTCAGCACGTGGAGCGCGCCGTCGGGGAGGCCCGCCTCCTTCATGATCCTGTAGTACTCGAGAGCCATTAGCGCTCCAGTGTTGGAAGGCTTGAGAACCACGGTGTTGCCCGTGATCAGGGCGCCGGTTGAGGGGCCGCCGCTGAGGGCGAGCGGAAAGTTGAACGGTGAGATCACGGCCCAGACGCCCCACGGGCGCAGCACCGAGACATTGGTCTCGTTCTCGGAGAGCGAGCTGAGCGGGGTGACGAAGCCGTCGTGTTCGGTGATCTGGTTCGAGTAATAGCGGAGGAACTCGACGGTCTCGGCCACGTCGCCCAGAGCCTCCAGGCGGTTCTTGCCGACTTCGAAGGTCATCAGCGCAGCAAGCTCGAACGTTTGCTCGTCCATCAGGTCGGCGGCTGCCAACATGAGGTCGCGTCTCTTCTCCCACCCCCACGCCTCCCACTCGGGGGCGAAGGCCTCTGCTGCCGCCACCGCGTCGTCAACGTCGTCAGTCGTCGCCTGTGAGTATTTCCCGACGACGATGCTCTTGTCGATCGGTGACTTCTCCTCGAATAGCTCACGATCGGTGCGCTCTTCACCATTGACCCATACGCCATAGGTCTTTCCCAGCCTCTCCCGAACGGAGTCGACGGCGGCTTCGTACGCTTGATTCAGCTCTTGGTTGTCGGCCGACATCGTTGCGTAGGTGATTTTCATGGCCAATGGAACCTCCGATTGCTGCAGCATCTCTGACGATATCAAGGTTGCGAGGCCACTCCAGTTTCGGGCGAGACAGTCCGATAGAAAATGGGTACGCATCCTGGGGGAACGCGCGCGCATATGACGACGAAACTTGAAGTGGCCGAGACACTGCTCGGCTCGCCAGGCGATATGGAGCGCCTCAACCGGCGCGTCGTTCGCATTGGCTTCGCCGCTGCGCTCTTCTCCGCTGCTGTCTTCCTCGTCGTCGCTCTCGTCACCGGAGATGTGAACTTCTACGTTCAGATGACCGGCCCCGGCCTGGTTGCGCTGCTGATGGGGACCCAGATTCTCATCGGTCGTGAGCACGGTGGCTGGGCGCTACTCGGGACCGCTCTGGTGGTGATTCTTGCGTACAGGCTGGTCGGAGATGAGTCGACCCTGATACCTGCCGCGCTCGGTGTTGTCATCATCGCCTCGATTGCGATGCTCTTCGTGACGAGGAACCAACTGTGGGTGACCGTCGGGGCAGCAGTGGTTCTCCTTGGGGTTCCCTTCTTCTGGGAGGTGCCGGCGAGTGATGCGTTTGCCATGGCAACCATCATGTCGATCAGCTTTGCTTTCACTTCGGCCGTCTTCAACGCTGTACGCAACGCGGCCACGGCACTCAACCGCCGATTCCAGGTGTTGTTCGAGTACTCGCCCATGGCGGCCGTGGAACTCGACCTGACCGATGCGCTCGCTTATGTCGGCTCCGAGTTCTCCGGGCGTCGTGACCGGATTCGGGGATTCCTCGGGGCATATCCCGATATCGTGCGAAATGCAGCCTCACATCTCCACGTGGTCCGGACCAATCAGGCGGCGCGTGAGCTCCTGGAGGTCGACCCGGGCGAAGAGTTGATGGTCGAGGGAACGTCGTTGAGCCAGGGCTGGCTCAACGGAATCGGTGAGCTTCTCGTGTCGCTCGTCGAAGGCAAGACGTACACGGAGGTGGAGTTGGAGGTCACCACCTTCCAGGGACGGAAGATCTGGCTGAGCATGAGAGCGGTCAACGTCTCCTCGGGCGACGAGCCCGATGGGGTCCTCGTTGCACTGGCCGATGTCACGCATCTGAAGGAGAAGGAAGATGCGATGGCCGAGATGATCCGCTCCAAGGACGAGTTTGTCGCCTCGATAAGCCACGAGCTGCGGACTCCGCTCACAGCTGTCGTCGGCCTCACCTCCGAGATGATCGGTGGAGGGCTCGCG
>QQVI01000036.1 GCA_003388545.1 Actinomycetota bacterium | reverse complement strand
ACAAAGATCATCTGGCGTTCCATCGAGAACGACCCGGCATTCTTCGTCGCCGAGTAGATCATGAGGAGCCCGAATCCGGACAAGGCGAGCATTGTCCCGAAGAGGATCTTGTCCGAGCGGTTGTCCCGCCGAACCACAGCTACCTCGCGTATTCGTGTGAGTACAGCCATATCAGTCTGCGTCGGCGCCCTCGGTTATCGGTGTGGGCTCGTTGCCCATGAGGTACTGGAGGATGTGACGCGCCACAGGTGCGGCGATGCGGCTTCCCGCTCCGCCCTCGTCGATGAGCACCACCACCACATATTGGGGATCTGAGATCGGAGTGACCGCGGCGAACCAGGCATGAGTATCACGGGCACGTCCAGATTCACCCGTACCGGTCTTGCCGCCGACTAGCTCGAGCCCCGGCCCGAATTCGGCGAAGGCTGTGCTCGCCGTCCCGCTCGTGACCACGCTGTTCAGGTCAGTCAGGAGTGACTGGCGGATCTCCTCCGAAATCTCGAGCTCACGCACGACTTCCGAATCCACCAGGGTTACCTCACCAGTCGGTGACACGATCTCCTTGACCACGCGGGGCTCCATGACGGTGCCCCCATTGAGCATTGACGCATAGGAGACGGCAACTTGAAGCGGAGTTGCGACAAAGGCACCCTGGCCTATGGCGAAGTCGAGCAAGTCGCCGCCAAGCCATGGGCTCGCCAAGTCCAACCGGCTCGGCTCTAGTCGGGGCGGCTCATCGGGATTCTCTTCTTGATATACCGCCCACTCCTCGAAGAGCTCTCGAGTTGGAACGATGCCCGAAGCCTCTCCGGACAGGTCGATGCCGGTGGCAGATCCGTAGCCGAGAGACTTGGCCCAATCCTGGATCACGTTCTCACGGGCCTCGCCCTGATACGCCCGCCAGGTTCCCAGAGCGACGTTCCAGAAGAAGATGTTGCAGGAGTTCTCGAGGGCACCATGGATATCGAGCCATCCGAGATTTCCCGGTGCATACCAGTCGGTCTTCTTGTTGCCAGACCCCACATTCGCCTCTGGATCGAGGAAAAGTGTCCCATCGCAGTGCACCATGTCGTTGGGTATGTCGACTCCCTCGACGTCTTCCGGAAGGGGCAGTTCTTCCTCTTCCTTGACCAGGTACGTGATCGCTTTGAACGTGGATGCCGGCGGATATTGACCCGATATGGCGAGGTTATTGAAGGCTTGAATGCTCTGGAGGTTGGAGAACGTCTGAGAGTCGAGGCCTGCGACGAAGAGCTGCGGATCGAAGTCGGGATAGGAGGCCAACGAAAGGATGTCGAAGGTCTTGGCATCGAGGACCACCGCTGCGGCGCGTTGAGTCTCGTTGAAGACCTCCTGGCCGGCCGCTCGCAAGTCATCTTTGACGCTGTTCGAGAGCGCCACTCCCTCCTCGAGTGCACGTTCGACCAACTCCTGCAGTTCGACATCGAGGGTGAGCACGACCGAGTCGCCGGGCTGGGGGTCCCGCCCGGGGCGCTCGTCGATGATCTCACCCTCACGCACTCGGTATTCCACCTGCCCCGGTATCCCCTGCAGGAATTCGTCGTAGACCCTCTCAACGCCGAGTTTCCCGATCCGAACACTCGGGTCGAGGTCAGGGCGATCTTCGAGGTCCGCCTCGTCGGGGAGCCCGAGGTGCCCGATCACGTGAGCGAGAGTGGGTCCTGCCAGATAAACCCGCTCAGGAACGCTGACGATCTCGACCCCAGGAAGCATGTCGAGGCGTTCGTTTATGCGGAAGGCTGTGTCCGATGAGACGGTCGTGACCTGGAAGCGCCCGTTGATCCCAGCTTCTTCATAAAGCACGTCGAGGGCCGTTGGATCCAGGCCGAGCAAAGCCGCCAGGTTCTGAATCAGCCCATCTCGTTCATCGGGTTGAACGAAAGTACGGTCAACGACTACCGCGGGCACCAGCCGGCTCGTCGCCAGGAGTGTCCCGTTGCGGTCGTAGATGTCGCCTCTCGGTGCGTACGAGCCACGGGGAATCCAGGTGAGCTCCTCGGCTGCCTGGGCGTATGCCGGCCCTTCGGCCACCTGGACGAACCACAGTCGGAGACCGACGATCGAGAACATGGCGATGAACACGATTCCGAGGCTGGTGAGACGGAGTGCGAACTTCATCAGTACCGAAGCGCGGCCGGGTCCTGATCGACGACACGCACGAGTAGCGGCGCGATCAGAAACGCTATGAGCATGTTGGCGAGTGGGACCGTGAGAAGCCTGCTGAAGACATGTTCACCAAGAATCGAAGATTGGCCGAAGAGCGTCCCGACCAACACTAGGAGGAGGACGCCGATAAGAGTCACCAGCCCGGCCCAGATTGCGGTTGCGATGCGTCCGATGTCGGCACGCTCGCGTGTACGCAGCGCGACATAAGCCGCAGATGTGAAG
>QQVI01000205.1 GCA_003388545.1 Actinomycetota bacterium | reverse complement strand
TTACGACCCTGTTGCCTTGGAAGAACTGGCTTCGAGAAGGGGTATCCCCGTTCTCGCCACGGCCCTGTCCGGTGGGCGAGGCATTGAGTCGGTGACGACCTATCACCACCTGTTCGTACGCGGCGTCCCCGACCAGCTCCAACCTGACTCTGTCGTGGTCGTCGGACAGCCGGGACCAAGCAACCGCATCGCCCGACTGCTCGAGACAGGCGCTCCGGTCACGCATGTCGACCGGTGGGGGTTGTTCTCGGATATCTCGGGGACGATGAAAATGGGAGTCAGGGAGGACCCGGTGGCGTTCCTCGAGAGGGCCGCTCCTCAACAGCAGGCTGGATGGTCGGGGGAGTGGAAGCGGCTAGATCAAAGGCTCAGGCAGGCGCTCAACGATGCCATCGATGATGCGGAAAGGCCTACCGGGCCGGGCGTCGCCCGTGCGTTGGGCACTCTTCCCTGGTCATCACTGGTGGTGGCGTCCTCACTTCCAGTGCGAGATGTCGATGCCCACCTGACCAGGCCGTCGTGGGTTCACTCCAATCGGGGTGTCTCAGGCATCGACGGTTTCGCCTCGACACTGCTTGGCGTTGCCGATCGGCGCCCCGGAACGGTGGGGCTCGTTGGGGACCTCTCCTTCCTCCATGATTCGAACGCCTTCCTCTGCGACAGCAAGCCCGGCGCCGTGATCGTGCTCATAGACAATGGCGGTGGTGGCCTGTTCGATCTACTGCCGCAGGCCAGGTTCGCCCCGGACTTCGAACGCTTTTTCACAACGGACCCGAGGCGCGACTTCTCAGTTCTCGCTGACTTCCATGACCTCGGCTACGTGGACGTCGACTCGATCGCCGCCATGTCAGAAGCGGTTGGGTCGCAAGTGGGCACCGAGGAACTCGCCGTGGTTCGAATCGGTGTGGACCGATCCGACGACCTCGGCATCAGAAGCGCCCTGGATGCCGTGGCAGCCGAAGTACTAGGCGTCTGAGAGGCCCAACGCGTTGAGCATCGGCTGGAGTTTCCACTCCGTCTCCTCGAGCTCTTCGTCGGGCTTGGACCCTGCGACGATTCCCGCCCCGCTATGCAGAACTGCAGTCTTCCCCTCGATCTGGCCACATCGAAGAGCGACAGCGAACTCGCCTTCACCAGAGTCGGCGAACCATCCGACGGGCCCCGAGTAGCGACCCCGAGACGTTTCCTCCATCTCACGGATTATCTCGAGTGCGATGTCTGTCGGGGTGCCGGCGACCGCCGCGGTTGGGTGGAGATGGGGCAAGATGTCGGCAAATCCGAATCCCGGAGGTGCCGAGCCCTCGAACCGTGTTCCCAGGTGGCGCAGATCTCCGACCACGACCGTTTCGGGATCCAAACGCTCGTATTCGACTCCGGCTTTGCGGAAGGCCTGATCGACCGACTCCGCCGCCAGCTCATGCTCATATACGTTCTTGTCACTACTGAGTCCCGGCGCACCTTTGGTTGCGGAGCCGGCAAGTGGCGTTGAGTGGATTCGACCGTCCCTGATGCGGAGAAGGAGCTCCGGGCTCGCCCCGACCAGACCCTCGATGGCATATACGTTGCATCCTGGTTGGGTGCGGAGCAGCTGGTGGGCCACCGCAAAAGGATCCAGGGGCTGGTTGAAACAGGCTCGGATACGGCGGGAGAGAACGACTTTCTCTACCGAATCCCTGTCGATCTCGACAAGGGCCTCGGCGACCATTTTCGGCCATCGTTCGGCGTCGTCTTCGTCGATTGAACCGGGGCGGTGCGAATCCGCTTCCACATGGAAGTCGCTCGAGATCGACTCGGGCACGACCACAACCGAGCCTTCCTCCTCTGGGTCGAACGTGAAAGATGCGAAGGCGACTTGCTGCTTGGCCGCCCTCAGCAGGTCGAGGGCGCGGCGGTACCGCTCCGGTCCGGTTCCTGGATCGAGGACAGTTGCCCGGCCCACACCCGCCATGACGAGGCCAGGGCGAGCCCAGAGGGCTGAGTATTCGGTTTCGGGGGTCGAGTCGGGGCCGTCCACGTGCATCTATAAGGGTAGAACTCCGTCGGGGAATGAGATTCCAGCAACGGTTTTACTCAAGTTGGCGAATTGTGCGGCATCGCCGCTGACCCGGGCGGACAGCGACCCTCCATTCTCGTCGTTGACATGGACCGCCCTGGCCTGCCGGGCAACCGCCGGAGCCGGGTCGATGACCAGGAGCTCGTCGCCTGCCGCGCGCATGATCGTGGGTGCGAGAAACCCAAAGTGCGTGCAGCCGAGCACCAGGGTGTCCGCCCCCTCTTCGATCAACGGATCGGTGTGCATCCGCACCGTGTTCGTAGCCGCCACACTCGTGAGGTCACCCTTCTCCACGATTTCGACCCACTCCGGTGCGGCTCGAGTGATCACACGCAAGCCTTCCGCAAAGCGGTCCATCAGACTTTCGAACAGCCGGCCTTGGAAGGTGGCGGAGGTAGCGACGACGCCGACGACTCCAGACCGCGTGGCTGCCGACGCCGGTT
>QQVI01000344.1 GCA_003388545.1 Actinomycetota bacterium | reverse complement strand
CCTACGGGACCAAGGCTGACGTCCCGGCCGACGAGCTCCGGCCCATCGGCCAGGAGCTCAAGATCCCGAAGGGCCTGGAGCGAGGTCTTCGGGCAGCCGGCGTCGACATCGGCACGGCCACCGGGCCCGAAATCGTCGTTGGCCTGATGAAGCTCTTCGGGTACCTGATCGAGGCTTCGCCCGAGCCCGGTGTGTTCAACGCGGTGAAGGATGGAGAGACCACACTCGTCGTCACCGAGGGTTATCAACCAGGGGAGCACCCGGAGGTCGATGAGGGACGCATCCGCGGTTTTGCCGGCCGGTTCAGCATGTCAGGAGCAAATCGGGGCCTGTTTGTCAGCGACAAATATGCACCGTTCATGATCTACGACCTGGAGCGAAACGAGCCACGTCTCCGATTCCTCACACGGGAGCGGCTTCAGGAGTTCATCGACTCGATGGCCATGGGATAGGCGGTCGGCGACTCGATTTTTCCGAGGTTGACGGGTATCGCGGGTAGTGTGAGGTCTCACCAAGGAGGTTTGATTGCTTAGAGGACAAGAGTGGCTGATCGTTCTGCTTGTCATCGTTCTGATCTTCGGTGCGCGCAAGCTTCCCGATCTCGCCCGCTCCCTCGGCGCATCAGCCAAGGAATTCCGCAAAGGACTCGACCAGGGCGCTGACGAAGAGCCCAACGAGGCAAACACTTCCGAGACATAACCCTCCCCGGGAACCTTTCCCGCCATTCCTGGCGTTAAGGGGGTGAGTAGTCAGTGACTGAATCCGCACCACTCGATTGGGAAGAAGTCGCTCGTGTTCACGGACGGAAGATCTACAACTTTGCCTATCGCCTCACCGGCAACCCCAACGATGCGGCCGACCTCGTCCAGGAGGTCCTATTGCGCGTCCGAAAGGGCCTGGAGAGATACCAGCCCGGCAGCTTCGAAGGCTGGCTGTGGAGGATCACACGCAACGCCTTCCTCGATGGAGTGCGAAAGGAGAATCGGCGTCCGACATCACCGTTGCCCGACGAGGTGGATCGCTGGGACCTCGCCCACTCACCTGGAGCCGACGTCGAATACGGGCGGATCACGCTTGGGGATGACATCCAAAAGGCCTTGCTGGAGCTCCCATTCGAGTTCAGGGAGGCCGTCGTGATGTGTGACGTTGTCGGGCTCAGCTACGACGAGATCGCCGTGGCGGTCGCCGTTCCGGTGGGGACTGTTCGGAGCCGTATCCACCGGGGACGGAGACTGCTCAGGGAGAAGCTGTCATGAGACACTCCGGTTCACAGATCAGCGCCTACCTGGACGGGGAGCTGACCGGCCCCGAGCTCGCAGACTTCCTCCACCACCTCGGCGAATGCGGGCAATGCTCCGATGAGCTCCTCGAGACGCAGGAAGTGCGTGCCGCAGTTCGCTCGCTCCCCGTGATCGAAGTGCCGGCCGGTCTGATGCCGGCGACCGAAGCCGAGGTTCTGCCGCTCCATCGGAACAGAGGCTTCTGGGTCTCTACGGCTGCCGCCGTCGTGATCCTCATCATCGCCATCGCTGCGCTGGTGACTCCTGCCCCGGCCACCATTTCAGTCGACGAGCTCAACTCTCGGTTTGCGGCAAGGGTTTCCCTCGATCCCGCTTTCGGCCCTGCAAAAGTCATCATTCCCGAAGTCACCGAGGTGGCCGAATGAAGAGGCTCCTCGCAGGCGTGGTCGCCGGCCTACTGCTGATCCCACATGGGGTCGCACTCGGCGCCGAGCTCGACGAGCTCCTGGAAGAATCCCGATCAGCTTCGTACTCGGCGGAGCAGCTGATCTCCTGTGCCACACCTGACGGCGTGCGCGACGCGCTCATCGAGTTGCAGCAGCGGGCCGGCGAGGTGCGCTATTTCGGCAAGAGCAAGTCGACGACCGAGGTGTGGTCCGGCTATGGCGGCTGGGTGGTGCAGTCGGACGGATCCGTGATCGACAGCGCCAACGTGGATGGCGAAGAAGTCCTCCCCGCCGAGGAGCCGCGCTATCAGGTCGAGGAGGCGGGCCAGGCCCTCTACCTGGGAAGGCGCGCCGACACCTACGTTCTGCGAGACGGTGAGCTGGCCAGGGCCGAGCTCATCGTCGACCGTGCCACAGGGGTGATCATGAGCGTCGTGACGTTCGACGATGAAGGGGGCGTGTACTGCGAGCGAACGTTTGTCTCCTACAACCCGAATGTCCCCGAGTGGCCGGTCGTCGAGTCGGATCCTGATTCTGAGGCGCTCGTGGCCAGTTCCGAGAGCACACTCCCCGAGGAGCTTGCCGGCTTCACGCGGCTCGACGTCTACGTCGACGACGACGGCCTCGACTTCGGCTACTACTCAGACGGCTTCTTCTCCTTCGCCGTGTTCGAGAGTGATGTCGAAATAGTCCTCGACGGAGGAGTTGTGTACCGGGTCGACGGTGGCAGTTACGCGCGTGAGTTCACGCCAGGTCAGGTCACCTACACGTGGCCCATCTCGAACGGTGGCATGGCCTTGATCGGCGATCTG
>QQVI01000047.1 GCA_003388545.1 Actinomycetota bacterium | reverse complement strand
CCCCTCCTAGTGAAAGGGCCCCTGGAACTCCGGGGGCCCTTTCTGATGCCTCACACCTTTCTGATGCCTCACACCTGGCTGAGCGCCGACAGGGCTCCCTCCAAGGCGTCTTTGGCATCGGCGAAGAACATGAGAGTGTTGTCCTCGTAGAAGAGCGGATTGTCGATTCCGGCAAATCCGGGAGACAGGCTCCGTTTGACCACGATCACCGTCCCCGCCCGGTCGACATTGAGAATGGGCATCCCGTAGATCGGTGACCCAGGGTCGTCGCGGGCCGAAGGGTTGACCACGTCGTTGGCCCCCAGCACGAGAACGACATCGGTTTGCGGAAACTGCGGATCGGCCTGGTCCAGGTCGAGAAGCTGCTCGTAGGGGACGTCTGCCTCCGCGAGCAAGACGTTCATATGCCCGGGCATACGCCCTGCAACGGGATGTATGGCGTAGTGGACGTCGATCCCCCGCTCTTCGAGTGCCGAGGCCAGCTTGCGCACCGCATGCTGCGCCTGGGCCACTGCCAGCCCGTAGCCGGGCACGACCATGACCGAGTCCGCGTAGCCCAATGCAATCGCAACGTCCTCGGCAGTGGCGCGCTTCACCGGTTTGGTGGCCGTGTCTCCGGTCCCTGCGATGGCGTCGGTGCCGCCAAACCCCGCGAAGAGGACATTGCCCAGGGAGCGGTTCATCGCTTTGGTCATCAGGACCGTCAAGATCAGGCCAGCCGCCCCAACCAGGGCTCCTCCGATGATCAGGGCATTGTTCCCGACCACGAATCCTGCTGAGGCGGCCGCGAGGCCCGAGAAGGAGTTCAACAGCGAGATGACCACCGGCATGTCGGCGCCTCCGATGGGGATCACCGCCATGACCCCGATGACCAGCGCAACCGCGCCGAGGAACCAATATGCCGACTCGTCGCCCCCCGCGAGCAGCCATATTCCAGAGCCGATGGCGATGACGCTGAGAGTTGCATTGACGAACTGCTGCCCGGGGAACACGAGCGGACTGCCGGTGACAAGGCCTTGAAGCTTGGCGAAGGCGACGAAGCTTCCCGTGAATGTGACCGCTCCAATGAGGGTGGAGATGATGATCGTGATCGTTGTCTCGATCGGCGTGTCGATCAGCCCGGATTCGACGACCGCCACTGCGGAGACGAGGGCCGAGGCGATCCCGCCCAATCCGTTGAAGACGGCGACCATCTGCGGCATTGCGGTCATCTGGACCCGCACCGCTCCCCACACCCCGAGGATCGTCCCAACGGCCAACCCGGCCGCGACCGATCCCCAGTTCAAGATGTCGGCGTCCACTAGCGCCACAACAAGAGCCAGGAGCATCCCGGCGGCGGCGATCCGGTTGCCCGAGCGAGCGGTCCTCGGCCCGCCGAGCCTCTTCAGCCCGACGATGAAAGCCACCGCTGCGAGCAGGTAGAGAAGTTCGATCACTTCTGCCCGCTCCGCTCTCCGGGGCGTCGGAACATCTGGAGCATCCGGTCCGTGACCAGGAACCCTCCAACCACATTGATCGTGGCTGCAACGACTGCGAGAAATCCAAGGACCTCGGCCATCGTGGTGCTTCCCAGGCCGGCGGCCGTGACCGCTGCGATGATCGTGATTCCGGAGATGGCATTTGCCCCGGACATGAGGGGTGTGTGCAGCGTTGGTGGCACCTTGCTGATGACTTCGAGCCCGACGAACGCGGCCAGGACGAAAACCGTGATCCCGACGATGAGAATGCTCATTGGCTGGTGCCGTGAGCCATCTTGCGGCGAACGACGGGATGGACCACCTTCCCGTCGTGGGTGATGCAGGCCTCGGAGATGATCTCGTCGTCGAAGTCGAGATCCACCTCCAGGTCCTCGTTGACCAGGCGGGCGAGGAAGGATGTCACGTTCCTGGCATACATCTGGCTCGCGTCGAGGGCAACCCTCCCCGGGAGGTCTGCCGGGCCGAGAATGGAGACCCCGGAGTGCTCGACGATCTTGCCGGCTTCGGTGAGCTCGCAGTTGCCGCCCGTCGGGGCGGCGACGTCGACGATGACCGAGCCCGGCCTCATCTTCTCGACCATCTCCTTGGATACGAGAAGTGGGGCGGGCGACCCGGGAATCTGTGCCGTCGTGATCACGACATCGGAGTCCGCAACGTGAGGGCTCAGCGCATCCTGTTGCCGACGCTGCGTCTCATCGGCCACTTCCTTCGCATAGCCCGTGGCAGCTGCAGCCGACTCATCCACCGGGGCCGCCACGAACTTGGCACCGAGGCTCTCGATCTGCTGGCTCACTTCCGGGCGGATGTCATATGCGGAGACGACAGCCCCCAGCCTCTTCGCGGTCGCGATGGCTTGAAGCCCGGCGACCCCGGCACCCAGGACGAGGACCCTGACCGGAGGGATGGTGCCGGCAGCCGTCACGAGCATCGGAAACAGGCGAGGACTGGCCTTTGCCGCTTCGATGACTGCCTGGTACCCGGCCACCGTGGCCTGTGAAGAGAGAGCATCCATGCTCTGAGCGAGGGTC
>QQVI01000113.1 GCA_003388545.1 Actinomycetota bacterium | reverse complement strand
GCAGCACCAGCCCACACACCCCTGCCTCGACCAGACGGGGAATCAATCGATCGACTCCGTACGCGAGCAATGGGTTGAGATAGCTCATGATGACCAACGGCGTGTCGATGTTCGCACGCTTCTCCAACCCCGTGATAACGCCATCCAGCGTCGTTCCGGCGGCAAGCGCCTGCCGGGACGACTCCTGAATCGTCGCACCGTCGGCCATCGGGTCACTGAATGGAATGCCAACCTCCAAAGCGGGAGACACCTCCACCAGCGCGTCAAGGGACTCGACGAAGCGCGTCATGTCGGGGTAGCCCCCGGTCAGATACGGCACAACAGCCGTGGCCTCGGCCGCTCGGAGGGCCTGAGCCAGACGCTCGTGCGGCTTCATCGCTTCAGCTCCCTGAGGATGTCGATGTCCTTGTCTCCGCGCCCGGACAGACCGACAAGGACCGACGCACCGGGATTCTCCTGGAGGTATCGCTTGGCACCGGCCAGAGCGTGGCTCGACTCGAGCGCGGCGAGGATGCCTTCGGTACGTGCCAGCTCGTCAAGAGCTTGAAGCGCCTGGTCGTCGGTGGCTTCGATGTATTCGGCGCGCCCTGACTCGGACAGAAAGGCATGCTCGGGCCCCACACCTGGGTAGTCGAGGCCCGCCGACACGGAATGTGTCTCGAAGACCTGCCCGTCTTCGTCATGCAGAAGATAGGAGTAACTGCCGTGGAGGACGCCAGGCTTGCCCCGCACGATCGTCGCCGCGTTCTCCCCTACGGCGCCCCCTGATCCGCCCGCCTCCACCCCGAGCAGAGCAACGTCCTCATCTTCGACAAAGGGATGAAAGATCCCGATGGCGTTGGAACCGCCACCAACACAGGCCACAACAACATCGGGCAATCCGGCGGTGGCGGCCTGGAATTGTGCTCGGGCCTCCTTCCCGATGACCGACTGGATCTCCCTGACCAGCCATGGATAGGGATGGGGACCGACCGCCGAGCCCAGCAGGTAATAGGTCGACTCGGGGTCGGCGACCCAGTCTCGCATCGCCTCGTTGATGGCCGCTCGCAGCGTGGCGTCACCACTCTGGACGGGAACGACCTTCGTGCCGAGCAGCTTCATGCGCTCCACGTTGGGCGCCTGGCGCTCGATGTCCACCGCACCCATGTACACGGTGCATTCCAAACCAAGTCGTGCACAAGCAGCGGCGGAGGCGACACCGTGCTGTCCGGCACCGGTCTCGGCGATGACCCTGCTGGCTCCCATCTCCCGGGCTAGCAGCGCCTGGCCAACAGCGTTGTTTATCTTGTGCGCCCCGGTGTGGGCCAGGTCCTCGCGCTTCAGCCAGACTTGCCCGCCCCATGCCTCACCGAGGCGTCCCGCGCGGGTTAGAGGGGTCGGCCTCCCCACCCACTCCTCCAGTATCCCGGTGAGCTCCGCCTGGAATCGGGCGTCGCCGAGAAGGCGCACCGCCTCGTTCTCGAGGCGTGTCAGGGCCGGCATGAGCACTTCAGGCACATACCGGCCGCCGTAGGGGCCGGCCCGACCGGTCTCTTTGAGCAGGTCTTGTTTGCTCGTCTTCATCGCGTCACCTCCGTGGCAGCCGCTTGACGCGCCGCCTCTACGAAATTCCTCATCAGCCGGTGGTCCTTCACTCCCGGCGACGACTCCACACCCGAGCTGACATCGACGCCTCTCGGCCAGAGGTCCTTGATCACGCCGGCGACGGTGGCCGGATCGAGACCACCGGCCACAACAATCTCCCGTATGCGAGCGAGCCCGGCGACACGGCTCCAGTCGGGAGAGTGGCCCTTGCCGCCCCGGCCTGCACTCTCGACGAGGACCATTCCCTGATCTGCTGCTGGGAAAGCCCGTTCCACCGCCTGCTCGAGATCTGGTCGATCATGCACGACGGGGAGTCGCTCGATCCCTTCGATTCCTGAAACCGACTCCGGCTCGGCCTGGAAGAGGTCGAAGGGGACCATGTCGCGCACATACTCGACGAAGTCACGTCGGGGCCGGTAGAAGACACCGACGGTGGTCACCGACCCGGCGGCCGCCTCCACGAAGCCGACCGCGTCGCTGACATTCACTTGCCGCATCGCCTGTGTCATGACGACTCCGACAGCGTCGGCGCCGGCTTCGACGGCTGCCTCCACGTCGCCCTTGGAACGCATGCCACAGAGCTTGACCCAAATGCTCATTCTGGGTCCGCCCCTGCGGCGACGATCGAGGCAACCCTTGCCTCCGGGTCATCAGACCTCATCAACGACGTCCCTACGAGGACTCCCGCGTAGCCCATCTCCCTCAATTCTGCGACCCGTCCCGGTCCCGAGATGCCGCTCTCTGCAATCGCAGTCAGCCCTTCGGGCAAGAGCGAGGACGCTTTCTCGTGTGCATCCGGCCTGACTTCGAGGGTTGTCAGATCTCTCGAGTTGACGCCGAGGAGGGTCGTGGCCTCTCCGAAGTCGAGATCGGCCACTATCTCGAGCTCCTCTGAATCGAACACCTCGAGGAGGATGAACAGCTCTGCATCCCCGGCGGCCTCGATC
>QQVI01000104.1 GCA_003388545.1 Actinomycetota bacterium | reverse complement strand
AGAGGCCGCCGGAGACCATCGCGGGACTGTGGTCGCCATCGACCTGGGCATGAAGCGAGACATCCTGCGGAACATCACGGCCCGGGGATACGACGTTGTTGTTGTCCCGTATGAGGCCACAGCCGATCGGATACGCGAGCTCTCGCCGCACGGGGTGTTCGTGTCAAACGGTCCCGGCGACCCCGAGCCATTGGTTGCAACCGCGGAGACGATGCGCTCCCTGATCGGTTCGGTTCCTGTCTTTGGTATCTGCCTCGGTCACCAGGTGCTGGGGCGTGCGATTGGCGCTAGCACCTTCAAGCTCCCATTTGGCCACCACGGCGGTAATCACCCCGTAAGACGCATGAGCGATGGGCGCGTCGAGATCACTTCTCAGAACCACGGGTTTGCCGTCGACCTGTGGAGCTTGACCGATGCCGAGCGGCCACAGCGGAGTGGCCTGGTCACAAGTGAGTTGCTGCCCGAGCAGGTCGAGACTGCATTCGGACCGGTGGTGCCGACCCATCAGAACCTGAACGATGGAACTATCGAAGGTCTACGTCTTCTCGAAGCTCGTGCGTATTCCGTTCAATACCACCCCGAGGCTGCACCCGGCCCGAGAGACGCATCTCCTCTGTTCGACGACTTCGTCGAATTGATGGAAGCAGGTGACTCCTGATGCCCGGGCGAGAAGACATCAGATCGATTCTCGTGATCGGATCGGGGCCGATAGTCATCGGTCAGGCGTGCGAGTTCGACTACTCGGGCACGCAGGCGGCGAAGGTCCTCCGGCAGGAGGGCTATCGGGTGATCCTCGTGAACAGCAACCCCGCCACGATCATGACCGATCCCGAGTTCGCCGACGCCACCTATGTCGAGCCGATCACGCCTGAAGTTGTTACAGAGATCATCGCTAGAGAGCGGCCTGATGCTCTCCTGGCCACATTGGGCGGCCAAACCGCTCTCAACGTCGCTTCCGATCTCGCTCGCCAGGGCGTCCTGCAACGACATGGTGTCGAGATGATCGGTGCAGGGCTTGAAGCCATCGAGAAGGCGGAGGATCGGGGGCGCTTCAAGTCGACGATGGAGGAGGCAGGCCTGGAGTGCCCTCGGGCCGGATACGCACGATCGATGGGCGAGGCTCTGGCCATTGCACGGGAGATCGGATATCCGGTGATGGTCCGGCCCTCATACATCCTCGGTGGGGGAGGGACCGGCATCGCCGTGGACGAAGAGGACTTCTTGGTCAAGGCAAAACACGGCCTGGCCACTTCCCCCGTCTCTGAGATTCTGGTCGAGGAGTCGGTGCTCGGCTGGAAGGAGTTCGAGCTCGAGGTGATGCGAGACCGCAATGACAATGCCGTCATCGTGTGCTCGATCGAGAACATCGACCCGATGGGGGTGCACACAGGTGACTCCATGACCGTGGCACCGATCCAGACCCTTTCCGATAGGGAGTACCAGGACATGCGCGAAGAGGCCATCGCCGTTCTCCGCGCCATCGGCGTCGAGACCGGCGGCTCCAATGTCCAGTTCGCGGTCGATCCTGCGACGGGTCGCAGGCTCGTCATCGAGATGAACCCTCGCGTCAGCCGCTCTTCGGCCCTCGCCTCCAAAGCGACAGGGTTCCCGATCGCCAAGATCGCCGCCCTGCTCGCCGTCGGCTACACCCTCGATGAGATCGCAAACGACATCACCGGCGCTACACCGGCCTCGTTCGAGCCGGCTCTCGACTACGTGGTCGTCAAGATCCCGAGGTTCGACTTCGAGAAGTTCCCATCGGCCCCGCGGACGTTGGGGACGTCGATGCGAAGCGTCGGAGAAGCGATGTCCATAGGTCGGGTCTTCCCCGAGGCGCTGCAGAAGGCGTTGAGGAGCATGGAGAACGGTCATTCCGGGCTCAATGCGGATACCACGGAAGAGGCTCTGCGCGAGCTGTCCGACACCGATCTCGGGCGACGCGCTGGGGAGCCCACGCCAGAACGCGTGTTTGCCATCGGCGAGGCCCTCCGTCGTGGCTGGAGTGTCGAACGGCTCAGCGAGCTCTCTTCGATCGATCCCTGGTTCATTGACCAGATGGCTGAGATCGTTGAAGTGCGACGCGATCTGGAGGCGCGCCCTGACGATCCCGAAGCCCTGCGAGAAGCCAAACGCTACGGATTCTCCGATGAGCAGATCGGCTATCTCCTCAACAAGACGAGGGAAGAGGTTCGCGCTACGAGGCGTGACCTGGGGATCCATCGGACATACAAGCGGGTCGACACGTGCGCCGCGGAGTTCGAGGCTCGCACCCCGTACATGTATGGCACGTTCGAGGAGGAGAGTGAGGTCGTCCCTGCCGAGCGTCCGCGTGTCCTCGTTCTCGGATCCGGGCCCAACCGGATTGGCCAGGGGATCGAGTTCGACTACTGCTGTGTGCACGCCTCGTTCACGCTTCGCGATGCCGGGTACGAGACGGTCATGGTGAACTGCAATCCCGAAACGGTCTCGACCGACTATGACACCTCGGACCGACTGTATTTCGAGCCTCTCACAGTCGAAGACGTATTGGACGTCATTGATGCAGAACAGCCCGAGGCCGTGATCGTGCAGCTCGGAGGACAAA
>QQVI01000130.1 GCA_003388545.1 Actinomycetota bacterium | reverse complement strand
GCGATAACAGAATGGATAGGAGTGGGTGATGCGCTCCGACCTGATCAGCTTTCCGGACTCTTCGAGAAGGTCGACGAGAGTCGCGTCGGCCACTTTGATGTTTTGCCCGGCAACATCGGTCACTTCTTCGGTGAAGTTGCCGTTCGCGTCGACCGGGTCGACCAGGACGTCGAGGCCGGCGTTCTGTAACGCAAAGAAGTCCGCCTCTCCGTATGCCGGTGCCATATGCACCAGCCCGGTTCCCTCATCGGTGCTCGTGTCCGGCGATGAGATGATGCGGAAGGCGCCGTGGTCCCGCTGCTCGCCGAAGTAGTCGAAGGGGGGCTCGTAGGAGACGCCCAGCAAGTCGGAGCCGTTTGCCGTCGACACCACGCTTGACTCCTCGAGGATGCTCGATGCGAGGTTCGCCGCGACCCAGTAGTGGTCTCCACCGTGGGCCACCCTGGCGTACTCGATGTCGTCGCCGATCGCTATGGCGAGGTTTGCGGGCAGCGTCCACGGCGTCGTCGTCCAGATCAGGAAATAGTCGCCCTCTTCAACCGGGCCTCGCGACTCGACGGCAGGGAGGCGAACCGTGATCGATGGGTCCTCAGTGTCCCGGTAGTCGAGGTTGGCTTCGAAATTGGATAGTGGGGTTGTCGCTCCATACGAATAGGGGAGTACCTGCCGGTCCTGGTAGACGAGCCCCTTGTCCCACAACTGCTTGAAGACCCACCACACGGTCTCCATGAACTCGGGATCCATGGTCTTGTAGTCGTTCTCAAAGTCGACCCACCGGCCGATCCTCTCGGTGAGGACTTCCCAGTTCTCGGTATTCGCCTGGACTTCTAGCCGGCACGCCTCGTTGAATCGGCCGATGCCGTACTCCTGGATCTGCAAAGGTCCGGATATCCCGAGCTTCTTCTCGACTTCCATCTCGACAGGGAGACCGTGTGTGTCCCAGCCGAATCGACGCTCGACCCTGTAGCCCCGCATCGTCCAATAACGGGGCACGACGTCCTTGATGACACCGGCGAGGAGATTCCCGTAATGAGGGCTTCCGGTTGGGAACGGCGGTCCGTCGTAGAAGACGTACTCATTGTCCGCCGGGCGTCGACGGATCGACTCGACGAAGGCATCGGTCTCGCGCCAGAGACGCAG
The DNA here is from genome assembly GCA_003388545.1 of Actinomycetota bacterium. GTDB lineage: Bacteria > Actinomycetota > Acidimicrobiia > Spongiisociales > ZC4RG35 > MA-ANB-1. The sequence continues at coordinate 1,454 of QQVI01000130.1, read as the reverse complement.
CACATCTCGCTCCATTGCCGGGATGTCCACGTCCGGCGTGACCCTGGTGAAGGCAGGTTTAGTCTCGGACAACTGGCATTCTCATTCGGAAGGGGTCAGGAATGGTAGGCGCTCCGCGCCAGTTTTCAGATGCGTGATGACCAAGGACCGGTTCGCCCGGCCGTTGACGGAGTCGAGCTCCGGATATGGGTTGTAACTGGTGCCTCGAAAGACGAAATCGTGGGCATCCATGGCGACCGTGTCAAGGTTCGCGTCGCCGCCGCTGCGGAGTCCGGAAGGGCAAACGCTGCCGTTTGTGATCTTCTGTCGGGGGTAATAGGGGCGCCTGTGCGGATTGTCAGCGGGCATCGGTCGAGGAGGAAGCTCGTTTTGGCCGAAGGAGTTGACGTCGAGGCGGTGCGTGGGAATCTGGGCCGCTAGCCGCACGTTATTGGTAGGGTTCCCGTCCTTTAACGAGGTAGGCAGATGGCGAGAAAGCTAGCAAAGTCGACAATGAGCCGTTTCAAGAAGCGGCTTGTCGAGGAGCGCGACCACCTAGAGACGATGGTCGCCAACTATGAGCGTGAGCGCGAAGAGGCCAGGATGACGGAGAGCTCGGCCGACCGCAGTCCTGATCCTGGCAACGCCGAGGCGGGGTCGATGAAGTCGGAGCTCGAGAAGGAGCTCTCCATCGAGTTGAACCTGATCGACCTCCGCTCCAAGGTGGACAACGCGCTTGCCCGCATCGAGGACGGCACCTACGGCACTTGCGAGAGATGCGGCGAGGCAATCCCCGTCGCACGTCTCGATGCACTCCCATACACGACCCTCTGTGTGGACTGCGCCCGCCTGAGGTGAGCCGCCGCTACCTCCTTGCTGGAGGGATCGCGGCCGTCGTAGTTGCTCTCGACCTGTTCACGAAGCGGCTGGCGGCGCTGAACTTCGTTGAGGATCGTGTTGTCGTCATCCCCGATTTCCTGGAGTTCACCTATCACGAGAACCCTGGTGCCGCCTTCTCTCTGTTTCAAAGTGGAGGCGAGATCATCGGCGTCGTTGTGATAATCATCCTCGGAGTGGTGCTCTGGTCACTGCGGACCGAGCGCCCGACGACCGAAGTCGTCGTGTTCGGTCTGATCATCGGTGGTGCGGTCGGGAATCTCGCCGACAGGGTGTTCCGCGGGCCCGGTCTGCTCGATGGTCGTGTCATCGATTGGATCGATCTGTGGTGGATCCCGACCTTCAATGTCGCCGACATGGCCGTGACGATCGCCGTATCCGTGCTAGTCATTCACTCGTGGGTGACAAACTAAACATCGAAGTCCCCGTCGATCTCGATGGGGAGCGGCTCGACAAGGTTCTTGCCGACCTGCTCGATGTGAGCAGGTCGGTGGCCCGTGGCCTGTTCGATGGTGGTGTAGAGGTCGACGGTGCGCAGGCGAAGCCCAACACGAGGGTGTCGCGGGGTTCGATCGTGT
>QQVI01000214.1 GCA_003388545.1 Actinomycetota bacterium | reverse complement strand
GTCTGGACTGGAACTGTCATCTTCGTCGGCCTTGGCGTCGCCGGGGCAATAATGGGAACCACCGGCTTCTTCGATATCCGGGGCCGCGATTGGGGGCCCCTTGCAGCGCCGATCCTGATCCTCTTCGTCGGCCTCCCTATCGCATTGAACCTCTTCGGCTGGGAACGAGACGCAGCGAGCTACTTGTTCGTTCTTCCCCTCAAGCCATCACAACTGCTGCTGGGAAAGAACCTCGCCGTGGCGACGGCGCTGCTCCTCGAAACAGGGATCCTTGCCGTGATCCTCGCACTGATAGTGAACAGCTGGACGTGGGTATGGCTCGTCGTCCCACTCACCCTCTCGGCGATCGGCTGCCAGCTCGCCGTGGGCAACTTCGTCTCGGTCATAACACCCCTCCGTCTCCCCCGCGAGGGCACCGACGTCTTCGCTCAATCAACCGAGCAGGGCTGCCTCGCCATCGCCAGTCAGACGATGTCGTTCTTCGCAATCGGGCTGCTCCTTGTGCCGCCGGTGTCTGCGGTCGTCCTTGTCGTCGCCTTCGGCCAGGCTCTCGCCCCCTGGATCGCCGTTGTCATTGCTCTGGGCTGGGGTGGACTTCTCTACGCACTATCACTGGCGATCTCCAGCCGTCTTCTCCGCAGGCGGTTGCCCGAGGTGCTCGGCTGGGTGCAGGTCAACTGACTCATTGATAGATTCGGGCGGTCGACCCGAAGGAGATCATGACCACCCTCACTCCGCACAGGAAGATCTGTGCCAACAAGACACCTGGGACTTCAGCGACCTGAGAGCCCTGTTCATCAACACGACCCTCAAGCCGTCACCCGCTATGTCTCACACGCAGGGGCTCGTAGACATCTCGGCAGAGATCATGCGACGGCAGGGAGTGTCAGTCGACCAGTTTCGCGCCGTCGACCACGACATAGCACCTGGGGTCTGGCCAGACATGAGAGAGCACGGATTCGAGACCGACGAGTGGCCTGAGCTGTTCGAGAGGGTAAGTGCGGCCGACATTCTCGTGCTCGCCAGCCCGATCTGGCTCGGCGAGAAGTCATCGGTGTGCACCAAGGTCATCGAGCGTCTCTACGGCAACTCGAGCCAACTCAACGAGCAGGGTCAATACGCCTACTACGGCCGGGTCGGTGGCTGCCTGATCACCGGGAACGAAGATGGGATCAAGCATTGCTCGATGAACATCCTCTACTCGCTGCAGCACCTCGGCTACACCATCCCCCCGCAGGCCGACGCAGGTTGGATTGGTGAGGCCGGGCCGGGACCGTCATACCTCGACGAGGGATCAGGTGGTCCGGAGAATGACTTCACCAACCGGAACACGACCTTCATGACGTGGAATCTCCTCCATGTGGGCCGGATGTTGAAAGACCAGGGAGGGATGCCGGCCCACGGCAATCAGCGCTCGGCTTGGGAGGCCGGATGCCGATTCGATTTCCCAAATCCGGAACACAGATAGGGGCATCGCCAGAGGGCGAACGGTAGCGAATCCCCCTACCCTCGCGGCTCGATGCCACCACGCTCTTCGCCGGACGCCGTAGGCACGCGCCGACGCCGTTTTGCACCGTGGACCGAAACGGTCTCCCGTATCGGGGTCGACGATGTCTTCGCATCCGTGTCCTCGCCGATTGCGGGATTGGCAGCGGGCATCCTCGCCACGGTCCTCGTTCAGTCTTCCTCAGTGACCACGGCGACGATCGTGGGCCTGGTGGGCTCCGGCGTGTTACCTGTGGAGGCAGCAGTGCCGATCGTGATGGGGGCCAACATCGGAACGACGGTCACCAACACCCTCGCTTCGCTCGGTCACGTGAGGCAATCGGCTTACTTCGAGCGCGCGTTCGCGGCCGCCACCGTTCACGACTACTTCAACATCCTCGCCGTCATCGTCCTTCTACCTGCCGAGATCATCTTTGGGCTCATCTCGAAGATCGCCTCGTGGGCATCCTCGACTTTCGACGGTCTCCTACCTGCTGTCGAGGGGTCCAGCCCGATCAAAGACGCCATCAAGGCGCCGGTTGGCTGGCTCGCCGACCTGCTCGAAGGCATGGGGTCGGCTGGGTTGGCTGGTCCCGTTCTCTTGGTCACCGGCCTGGCCCTCATATTCGTCGCGCTTTGGCAGATCACACACCAGATGAAGACCGTGATGTCCGGGCGAATCGAGAACGCAATCAACTCCATCCTGAGCCGCGGGGCGGGTATGGGGGCGATTATCGCCGGGCTCATCATGACCGTCGCCGTTCAGAGCTCCAGCATCACGACCTCGATCATGGTGCCCTTGGTCGCCGCTGGCGTTCTCACACTCGCCAACGCTTTCCCCGTGACGCTTGGAGCCAACCTCGGTACCACGGTGACTGCCCTATTGGCGTCTGTCGCAGCAGACAGCCCCGATGCATTGACGATTGCCCTGGCACACGTGGTGTTCAACGTGCTCGGGATCCTCATTTTCTACCCGTTCCCCGCCTTGCGCCGCATTCCGCTCCGCCTGGCCACGAGGACGGCGACTGCCGCAGTGAAACGCCGGAGTATGGTGCTCGTCTACATCGTCTGCCTGTTCATCCTCTCGCCACTCGTAATAATCTTGCTTGCCTGAAGGAAGGA